>NZ_JBALHR010000015.1:0-84280 GCF_036964905.1 Gemmobacter denitrificans | reverse complement strand
AATCTGGGCCGCGCGGCATACTCCGTGCCGAAGGCATTGAGCCCCGCCTGACCGCCGCCAAGCGCCGTCAGCAAAGAGTGGCGCTATCTGGACGGTCGAAGTGGTAAGGCGGTGTCCATCGCTCCAAGACTTGAAATCAACGACGCGGTCACCGCGATAGCGGCAGCCGAGGCGGGCGAAGGCATTACCGTGGCGCTGTCCTACATGGTTGCGGAACAGATCCGCCAAGGCCGTCTTGTTCAGATTCTGAACGAATGGACCCCACCTGCCGTGCCGGTGCACCTTGTTTTCCCGCAATCCCGACTGCTCGCCCCCAAGCTGCGGGTTTTTGTCGATTTCGTAGCCCCGCGCCTCAAGACCGCACTTGATGATCTTGGCGCACTTGGTCTCCCGAATGAGGATTGATCATGGCTATCACCGCCGGAGCTGCGTTGAGACAAAGATGCACTGTATGAAACTGCTGGCGCAGCGCCTCATGGCGCGGGACTTCGACCGTCAGATGTCCGAGTTTCAGGTCCGTGTCGCCATCCTGAACCGCTTCACGGCGAACGGGGTCCCGGTCACGGAAGCCGTAGGATAAGTCTGTCCGCTGGGGGAGGCTTCGGCCATCAGCCGATTTGTGCAAAAAAGCCGGGTTGCGGCAAAAGAGTTGATTGTCTCTTCGCCATCTCTGTCTTCGGCGGACATCTCTTGCCGCTTCGGCTTTTTGTGATCAGGCGTGTTTTCTCGGTTGTTCAAGGCCAAGTCCAAAGTGGCACCATCGGAATGGCGACAACCTCCGCCCGACTGACAGGACCCAAAGCCGAAATTGGCCCGATGGACGAAACGCCATCCACTGATCGAGTGCAGACATTTGGGCCTGCGCTGATTTGAACAACGCCGTGCGCGGCGCAAGTGCATGATAATACAAGCTTCGTTCAATATGCCTGCAAGACCGAACCAATCGCAACAGCGGCAGACACGACCAGCAGTCCGACGGACGTTCTTTCGAACATCTCCCGGGGAATGCGTGCCGCAAGGGTCTTGCCCACAAAATCAACCAATAGCATCAGGGGCAATGCCATCACAGCCAGGGCCAGCAGGTCGCGATCGATGACGCCCGCTGCAATCATCGTCGACAGGCTGCAGATCGACAGGATCCCGAAAAACAGCACGAGTGTCGAACGGATCTTTTCGGCATCAAGACCTCGCGACAGCGCGTGCAGGACAACCGGCGGGCCCGGCATGGCGACCAGGCCAGCCATGAGACCCGCCAACATCCCGGCAACGGGCGCAGGGGCCTGTGCAATCAGCAGCGTGAACCCGCGCCATCCGGCACGCATTAGGATGGCAATCAGGATCAGCGGCGCAAGGATCACCCTGGCGGCATCGGTCGGAATTGCCAGAAGCACGGCCTGACCGACAGGAACGGCAGGCAATGCCCCCGCCAGCAGCAACAGCAGATAGCGACGCTCAATCTTGCCGCGCCCTGTCAGCAGATCACGCGGCACCATCGCAACCTGCAGCAATATGGCAAGACAGACGGCGGACGGCAGATCCAACTTCAGGCTAAGCAGCGGAACTGCCAGCAGGGCGAAGCCAAAACCGGTAAGCGCCCGCGCCAAGGCGCCGAGCGCAATTGCCGCGACCAGAAACGCCGCTGTCATGCCCGGCTGAGACCCTGCACCGAGGTCACCGCGATCATCGCCAAGATATCCTCGGCGCTGCACCCGCGCGACAAATCATTTGCGGGCCGGTTCAGGCCTTGCAGAACTGGCCCGATTGCTGTCAGCCCGCCCAGACGCTGCGCAATCTTGTACCCGATATTTCCCGACGCCAGATCGGGAAATACAAACACATTCGGCCGCGCAGACAACGTGCTGCCGGGCGCCTTCCTGAACCGGATCGCATCGTCGATCGCGGCATCGAACTGGATCTCTCCCTCGATCTCCAGTTGAGGCGCACTGCGGCGTACCAACGCCAGAGCCTCACGAATACGGGTAAGGCTAGCATGTTCGGCTGAACCGGCAGTGGAAAAAGACAAAAGTGCGACCCGTGGCTGTTCCCCAAGCAGCGCTTGCGCCGAAGCGGCCGAGGCGATGGCGATGTCGGCCAGTTCCTGCGCTGTCGGTGCAATAACCAGACCACAATCTGCAAAGACCATCCCGCCCTTGATCGGAGCATCTTTGGCGCAGGACAGCATCAGAAAGAAGCTCGACACTGTGTTGATGCCGGGGGCGCGGCCAATGAACTGCAACGCCGCCCGGACGGTCTCTGCTGTTGTGGCCACTGCCCCGCCGACGGTTCCGTCAACTTGCCCCAGCCGCACACGCAGGGCGGCCTGCACCAAGGGTGTCCGGACCAGCGCCTGGGCCTGATCAGCTGTCACCCCCTTTGCCCCGCGCAATCGCAGGCATTCCGCCGCCAGCATGTCCAGATCCGGGGCATTCGCCGGATCGATCACTGTCACTCCAGCAATATCCCTGGAAACGCGGTCAGGATCGGCAAGCAGCGTGATGCGCGCCAGCCCATCGCCCACGGCACGCGCTGCGGCGTCCTGAACACGCGGGTCCTCGCCTTCGGGCAGCAGGATGTGACGGGGGGCTGCGCGACAGGCTTCGAATATCCGATCCAGCGGTTTCACGGCTCACTCCAGAATATGCAGTCCGGTCAGGACAAAGGTTCCGATGAACAGGGTCTCGATAACCAACAGGCCGATGGCGAGCGGGCCGACTTCCAGCATCCTGGCCAGCGAGGTCTTGATGCCGACTGCCGCAATGGAAATCAGCAACGCCCACCGCGACAGACCTGCCGCAAAGTCGGCCAAGGCCTCCGGGATCAGACCAAGCGAATTCAGCATTGCAAGCGCGATGAAACTGACGACGAAGCCCGGCAGCAAAGGTGGTCGCTGACCTTCGGATGCTATCCCCCCCGCCCGGATGACCAGCGATGCAATCAACACGACCGGCGCCAGCATCGACACCCGGATCAGTTTGACCAGCGTCGAGGTTTCGCCGGCCTCCTGGCTCACGGAAAAACCGGCACCAACAACCTGGGCGACATCGTGGATCGTCCCGCCAAGAAAAACGCCGCTTTCCAGCGCCGAGAAACCAAACGCACGCGAGATCATTGGATAGACCACCATCGCCACCGTGGACAGCACGGTTACGGCCAGCACAGTGAAGACCAGATCGCGTTCCGATTTTTCGTGTTTCGGCAGGATAGCCGAGATCGCCATCGCCGCCGATGCGCCGCAAATGGCCACGGATCCCCCTGTCAGCAGCCCAAATCGCCAGTCCCGGCCCGCAAGCCGTGCCAGCACAAGCCCGCACAGGATGGTCGCCCCGACCCCCGCCACCGTCAGTGCGATCAACCTGGGGCCAAGGGCGCCAAGCATCTCGACTGATATCCTGACCCCGAGCAGCGCCACCCCCAGACGCAACACCGTCCTGGCCGTAAATCCGATGCCAGGCGCGGTCTTGCTGCCATCTTCGGACAGAAAATTCAGCGCAAGGCCCAGCAGCAACGCCATCAGCATCGCCGGTGCGCCGTAATGTTCAGACAGGAATTGGGCGGTGACACCGACCATCGTTGCAGTGATGACACCTGGAAACAGCTCTCGGATCCGCGACGGCGAATGTGTGACGCTGGCTAGCATTCTTGACCTCGAAATTTGGGGCGCGGCCTGATGCGTCAGGCCGCGCCTGACCGTCACAGCGCGCCGCGCTGCGGGCGCATGTCCTCACGGGAAATGCCAGCAACGGCGACGGGCGCCTTCATGGCGTCGCGACGGAAGGGCTCGCCCAGTTCCTGGTTCAGCAGCACCTCGATAAAGGTGGTCTGATGGTCCTTCATCTGACGCTCCACCGCCTTGCGCAGTTCTTCTGTCAGCTCCTGCGCCGATCTGACCTGCACACCGTGAACACCGCAGGCGCGGGCGATGGCCGCATAACTCGTGTCGCGATCCAGTTCGGTGCCGACAAAGTTGTTGGCATACCACAGCGTGGTGTTGCGCTTCTCCGCACCCCATTGGTAGTTGCGGAAGATCACCATGGTGATGGGCGGCCATCCGTCACGACCACAGGCCGTCATTTCGTTCATCGAAATGCCAAAGGCACCATCGCCGGCAAAGCCGATCACAGGGGTATCGGGGCAGCCGATCTTGGCCCCAAGGATCGCCGGAAAACCGTAACCACAGGGGCCGAACAGGCCCGGTGCCAGATATTTGCGACCCTTTTCGAAGGTCGGGTAGGCATTTCCGATGGCGCAATTGTTGCCGATGTCAGACGAAATGATCGCATCCCCGGGCATGGCGGCCTGTATCGCACGCCAGGCCTGGCGCGGTGACATCAGGTCAACGTCACGGGCCCGGGCCTCCTCGTTCCAGACAGTGCCCGGATCATCCTGTTCGTGATCTAGGCTGGAAAGTTCCTGCGCCCAACGGGATTTGGTTTGCGCAACCAGCGTGCGGCGGTCATCGCGGCCTTCGTCGCCCGCTGTGCCGGACAATTGCGCATGAATGCCCCGGGCAACTTTGCGCGCATCCCCCTGAATGCCGACCGTCACTTTCTTGGTCAGCCCGATCCGGTCAGCATTGATATCCACCTGGATGATCTTCGCATTCTTGGGCCAATAGTCGATACCATAGCCCGGCAAGGTCGAAAACGGGTTGAGCCGGGTACCAAGCGCAAGCACGACATCAGCCCGCGCAATCAGCTCCATCGCCGCCTTCGACCCGTTGTAACCCAACGGCCCCATCGCAAGCCGGTGCGAACCGGGGAAGCTGTCATTGTGCTGGTAATTGGAACAGACCGGCGCATCGAGACGTTCGGCCAATGCCACCACATCCGGAATGGCGCCCGCCAATACCACGCCCGCACCAGACAGGATCACCGGAAAGCGCGCCCCCGACAGCAGGCGGGCCGCTTCCGCCACGGCCTCCTCGCCACCTGTCGGCCGTTCGAAATGCACCATCTGCGGCAAATCGACATCAATCACCTGGGTCCACATGTCCCGCGGGATGTTGATCTGGGCCGGCGCCGAGTTGCGCCACGCGCGCAGGATCACGCGGTTCAGCACTTCGGGAATGCGCGATGCATCCCGCACCTCTTCCTGGTAGCAGACGCAATCCGCAAACAGACGCATCTGCTCCATTTCCTGAAAGCCGCCCTGCCCGATCGTCCGGTTGGCTGCCTGGGGGGTCACCAACAGCATCGGCGTGTGGTTCCAGTAGGCGGTCTTGATCGCCGTGACAAACCCGGTGACGCCGGGGCCGTTCTGGGCGATTGCCATGGCCATCTTTCCGGTCGCGCGGATGAAACCATCGCACATCAAGCCGCCATTGGTTTCATGCGCCACATCCCAGAACGTGATGCCAGCTTTCGGAAACAGGTCTGAAACGGGCATCATTGCAGAACCGATGATGCCGAAAGCATGTTCGATCCCGTGCATCTGAAGCACCTTCACAAAGGCTTCTTCGGTGGTCATTTTCATCGCATTTCTCCTATTGGCGCGGGATCAGCCGCGTTCATCCTGAAAGTGGTAAAGCTTGTAGAGGCCCCATTGACCCAGACGCCGGAACGGGGTCTTCCAGCCTTCATGCGGCAGCTCGTCGTGAAAGATCGGCAGGCGCGGCACGTCCGATGCGCGGCCCGCAACCAGCTGCGCCATGCGTCGTCCAGCCTGGGCCGAATACATCACGCCGTTGCCGCCATACCCCATCGCGTAGTAGGCACCTGGCACGTCCGGGATGGCGGTGATGCGCGGCATCATGTCATGGCTGACATCCACCCAACCCCACCAGCTGTAATCCAGATCAATGCCGCGCAGAGCCGGAAACTTGCGGGCCAGCCCTTCGCGCAGCCCGGCCAGATGCGCCGGGTTGGCGGCATCCTGACCTGTGATGGCGGCCCGTGATCCGATCTGCACCCGGCCATCGGGCAGCAGCCGGTAATAGTGGCGCAAGGTGCGCGTGTCGGTCAGCGGGCACAGAACCTTGAAACCGCAGGCCTCCCGTTCGGCGGTCGTCAGCCTGCGGGTGACGATGGAGTTCGACATGATCGGCATGATGCGGTCACGTAGCCGGGGGTGCAGACCACGCGGCGCATAGCCTGCGGTCGCCACGGCAACCGAACGCGCCCGCACAATGCCACCGGGTGTGCGCAAGTGGTGAACGCCGTTCCGGGTGCTCCAGTCTTCGACGGGGCTATCGACATGGATCTTCGCACCCAGCGAACGCGCCACGCGCATATAGCCGAAGGCCAGCTTTGCCGCATGAACCGCAGTCCCGTCGGGCTCCCACATGGCGCCATGGGCCTCCTGATCCCGAACCGCTGTTTCGTGCAGCTCGTCCCGGCTCAGCATCCGGGCACGATATCCGAAGGTATCGCGCAGCAATGCGGCCTCCTGGGCCAGCTTGGGCATCATCCAGCCCTTGTGCGCGATGTAATAGTGACCGCCGTCCTGCGGTTCGCAATCGATGGCATGGTCATGGATCAACCCCCGGAACAGCGCGAAAGCCTCAGTCACCTCGGCATGCAGGCCCTTGGCGACATCGAGCCCCCAACGGTCGATCCACTGTGACCGCTTAAGCCGCCCGGACGATATCTGGGCCTGCCCGCCATTGCGTGTCGAACATCCGTAGGCGACGCCATTGGCCTCCAGCACATGCGCCTTGATCCCGAATTCCTTGGCCAGATGCAGGGCACAGGACAGGCCGGTATAACCGGAACCGATGATGGCAACATCGACATCCATGTCCTGTGTAACCGGGCCGTCATCCTCGGGTGGGGTGTCGGCTGTGTCGATCCAGTAGGTCGGCGCATAGTCTGATCCCTTTCCGATGGACCGATCGGTGATCGGGTCATAAGTAGGGTTGTAGGGAGCGCGCGAACGCAATTTGGCCGGGCCGTTCATTGCACGAGTCCTGTCATTTTGGGGAAATCAGCGGGTCTCGATGATCGGGCGCTGCTTGCGAAACGCCTGCTTCATCGCCAGTTTACCGTTGCGGATGGTGAACAGGTCCACGCCCTGCGCCTCGGTCCGGCGTCCCTGGGCATCCGTGCCACGAAAGGTCCATTCGGAAACGGCCCGGTCACCGCAGACAAAATGCTGATGATCGGACCATTCAGCATCAGGCATGGCGGTCCAGACCGCGACAAAGGCCTTCGCAATGGCCTCACAGCCTTCGATCCGGGTGCCGAACACATCCGGGCCGGCGACCGTCGTAAAGACACAGTCTTCGGCAAAATGGGTCATCACGGCATCAATGTCGTGGCGGTTGAAGGCGTCAAAAGTGGCCTTCAGGTCATCGGCGGTCAGGGTCATGCTTGGTCCTTTCGGGTTGCCCCCGCCCGGACAGGGCGAGGGAGGGGTGGCTCAGTAGCCCATCACACGGGGCAGCCAGAGCGCGATCTCGGGGAAAGTGGCGATCACGGCGATCATCGCGGTGCTGGCGGCGGCAAAGGGCAGCGCCCGCAGCGAGATTTCCTCGATCGACACTTTGGAAATGCCAGAGGCGATGAACAGGTTTTCGCCTAAGGGTGGGGTCTGAAAGCCGACCGACAGCGTGCAGATCATCACGATGCCGAAATGGATCGGGTCGATCCCCACCGAATAGGCCACGGGCAGCATCACCGGCACGAGGATCATGATGGCGGCCAGCGTCTCCATGAACATGCCGACGAACAGCAGGAAGACGATGATCAACGCCCAGATCACGGCGATGTTCTGTGTCAGGCCCAGCATTGCGTCGGCAATTTGTGCAGGGATCTGGTTCTCGACCAGGATCCGGCCAAAAATCGTGGCGGTGAACAGCACCAGAAGCACACGACCCGTAAGCCATGTGGTGGCCTCCAACGCCTTCATCACTTCGGACAGTCGGATTTCGCGATAGAGGAAGATGCCGACGAACAGCGTATAGGCAATGGCGACAATGGCAGCTTCGGTCGGGGTGAACAGTCCTGCATAGATGCCACCCAGGATCACCACGGGGGCCATAAGCGACCAGAACCCCTTGCGACAGGCCTCCAGAATATGCGTGGCCGACAACGGCTCACCACCGCCGCGATACCCCGCCGCCCGGCAACGCAGCCAATTCATCACCAGCAGCCCGCAGGCCATCAGGACGCCGGGCAGGAAGCCTGCGATGAACAGTTTGGAAATCGAAACTGTCTGGAAGGCGCCGAATTGCTCGACAGCTTCGGCCGGGGGCTGCATCCCCATCGCCGAGATGCCGAAGATCACCATCGGAATAGAGGGTGGGATCACGATACCCAGCCCGCCCGACGCTGCGGTGACCGCAGCGCCATAACCCTTGGCATAGCCCGCGCGCACCATGGCCGGGATCATCAGCATGCCCACCGCAGCCGTGGTCGCAGGCCCAGAGCCGGAAATCGCGCCGAAGAACAGACAGGCGACCACAGTCGCGGCGGAAATTCCGCCGGTGAACGGACCGGCAAGGCTTTCGGCGACAGTAATGAGACGACGCGAGATGCCTGCCGCCTCCATCAACGCCCCGACAAGGATGAAGGCAGGCAGCGCCATCAGCGGGAAGGCCCCGACCGAGGAAAAGGCGATCTGCACCATCTTGATCGGGTTATCGCCCAGATACCACATGGCCGAGAGCGCCGAGACCCCAAGTCCGACCGAGATCGGCGCACCCAGCACCATCAAGAGGAAGAAGGTTCCAAACAGAATCAGCGTGATATCGGCACCCATCACGCAACCTCCGGCTTTGCCGTCGCCGCAAGTGCCGCAATGTCCACCTCATCGGGATCGCGCGGATCCTGACCCAAGACCAGCTTGAGGTAATTCACCTGCAAGATTCGTAGCGTCATCAGCGCAAAGGCTACGGGCAGTACCAGCATCACCCATTTCATGGGCCAGCCCAGCGTCTGTGCCTTCACGAAAGGTTTCATGAGGCTGAGATATTCCACGGCATAGCGGATGAAGATCAGATTGAAGCCCACCCAGACCAGATCGCCCGCAGCCTCGATCCAGCGCGCGATGCGGCGGGGCAGACGGCTCAGGTGAAAGGACACCCGGTTATGCGCATACATTCGCGCGGCATAGCTGGCTCCGAAATAGGCAAACCAGACGAACATGAAGACCGACAGTTCCTCGATCCAGGTGATGGAATTGCCGAAGACTGACCGCGCGACGATCTGCACGAACAGGAGGCAGACGAAGGCGGCAAGCAGAAGCTGACAGATATAGCTTTCCAGCTTGTCGAGATGGCGCCAGAAGGATGACATGGCTGACCCTTGTTACAAGGCGGCAGGAATGGGGCCGCGACGAGGCATGCGGCCCCGGGCGGCGATCACTCGACGGCTGAGCGGCCGAGTGCGGTTAGGACTCCATTCAGGACATCCTTGCCACCGATGCTGTCATAGAATTTGGGCCAGACTGCCGTGGTTGCCCGCTCGATAAACTCTGCCTCGCCATCGGCGGGGTCGCTGATCTCCATCCCATTGGCGACCAGTTGTTCCTTGATCGACGCTTCCTGCGCCCGCAGGAACTGCCCCGAAGCCAGCGTAGCCTCTTGCCCGGCTGCGATGACAGCGGCCTGTTCTTCGGCGCTCAGGCTTTGGAACAGTTGCTCAGAAACGATCAGCGGCTCGATCGAGAAGATGTAGCGGATGTTGGTGACATATTTCTGCACCTCGTCGAACTTCATCGCGTGAACGGTCATGTAGGGATTATCCTGCCCGTCCACGACCTTTTGCTGCAGCGCCGCAAAGGTTTCAGACCAAGCCATCGGGGTCGGATTGATGCCCCAGGACTTGTAGGTTTCGATCATGATCTCGTTCTTGGGAACGCGCACCACAAGGTCTTGCAAATCGGCCACTGTTGTGACCGGCTTTTTGGAATTGGTCAGCACGCGGAACCCCGAATAGGCCCAGCCAATGATGCGCACGCCTGCATCCTCGATGGTCTTTTCAACCATCTGCTGGCCGATCTCGCCCTGGGTGATCTTCTCGGCATCCTCCAGCGACAGGATGACATAGGGCAGCGTCAGCGTTCCGACAGAAGGCGAAAAAGGCGTGATGTTGTTGATCGCAAGGATCGAGAAATCCAGCGTCCCGGTCGCGGCTGCGGTCACGGTATCCTGTTCGTCGCCCAGTTGGCCGTTCAGGAACAGTTTGGCGCTGTGCTTGCCGTCGCTCTTTTCTTCAAGTGCCTTGACGAAGGCAAGGCCAAGCGCCTCTTGCGTGCCCCCCGCACCATCCCCCACTGCGATACGGAATTCATCGGCATGGGCGGGCATGGCGGTTGCAAGCAGCATGGCGAAAACGGACGCACGGCGCAGCGTGCGGAGCGAAAAGGTCATCGAGTTCCTCCCAGAACAACCGACTCTCATTTGGTCGGACTGCGACTCCTTGCCACGCCATGCACGCCGGGTTTATATCCAGATGGATACAAGAATAGGTCCAGATCAGCGTGCCACGCCAAAACCAGCTTTCTGCAGACATGTTTTTTGTTGACCGGCGCAGGCACGAGTCGCTCCAGATGCAACTTGCGACCTCGATCATTTCGGTGTTGCTGGACACTAGGGCCACGCCAGGAACCCTGATGCCATCCAGCCGCAAGCTGGCAGCGCATCTTGGTATCTCGCGTCTTACTGTAACGCTGGTTTATCAGGAACTTGTGGCCCAGGGCTATCTGGACAGCCTGCCCCGGTCAGGCTACGCGGTGTCACAAAAGGTGCCACACCGGCGACTGGCAGCCAGTGATCTGACGGCACAAAGCCGCGTGGATTGGGTGCTGCGCCTCCCCGATCTCACCCGCAGGCGGCGCATCGTCAAACCCGTCGACTGGCGCAGCTACCCCTTCCCGTTCATCTATGGACAGGCAGACCCGAAACTGTTCGACCATGCGGCATGGCGCGATTGCGCACGCCGCGCACTTGGCGCCCGTGATTTTGCCGAACTGGCCGATGACAGCCTGACGAAGGACGACCCGGTCCTTGTGGATTACATCTGCCGCAACACCTTGCCGCGGCGCGGCATCCGTGCCCGGCCGGACGAGGTGCTCATCACACTGGGGGCACAGAATGCCCTGTGGATCGCGGTGCATCTTCTGGCTCTGCCCGAACGCGCAGGGGTGGTCGAAGATCCGGGGTTTCCCGATTTTTCCGAATGTCTGCGCCTGCACGGGATGCCGGTCCGCTTCGTGGTGCCAGATGCCAACGGCCTGAATCCGTCTGACCTGCCACCGGACACAGGGCTTGTCATGGTAACGCCAAGCCATTCGATTCCATCCGGCATCACGATGACGATGGAGCGTCGCCGTGCCCTGCTGGCGGCCGCAGATGCCAGCGATTTCATCGTGATCGAGGATGATTACGAAACCGAAATGAGCTTTCTCGAACCCCCCTCCCCTTCGCTCAAATCTCTGGATGGCTCGGGTCGGGTGATCTATATCGGCAGCTTTTCGAAATCGCTTTTCCCGGGGTTGCGGATCGGATTTCTGGTGGGGCCTGAGCCGTTCATCCGGCAAGCACGGGCCCTGCGAGCGATAATGCTGCGTCAGGCGCCCGGACACATGCAGCGGGTTACGGGCTATTTTCTGGCTCTGGGCCATTACGATGCCCATCTTGTTCGGCTGCGCGAGACGTTTCGCCGCCGCCGCGAAGTTCTGGTATCGGCCCTACAGGGCACAGGGTTCGACATTGCCGGGGCGGCGCGGCATGGAGGGTCAAGCCTTTGGGTCACGGCACCGCAGGCCATCGACAGTGCCAGCCTTGCCGAAGCCCTGCGCCCCCGTGGTGTGCTTATTGAACCGGGGCACCCCTTCTTTTCTGCCCCGGCCAGCGTCTGTCGCCACTTCAGGATGGGCTATTCCTCCATCGCCGAAGATCGCATCGCCGAAGGTGTCGGACTCATGGCCCATACTGCGGCCAGCATGGCGGATCGGTAAAGCGCAAAACCCACTTTGGCACGCAATGCGCCCCTGCGCCCAAAGGCAGCGCAAGGGCCAGACATGGCGACCGACAAAGTTGTTTTCGCGTTCTGGATCGGCTTTCTCGGGAAGGTTTGCCTGCAGGATTTTCCGGTCGGCCCTTCGTTCTGATCCCCTCAGAAGGGGGCGTCGATTTCAGCAGCTGGGGTGCAGAAGGATCGACCGCCGCTTTCGGTCATGTAGATGATGTCTTCAAGACGAACGCCACCTTCGCCATAGACGCAAAGCATGGGTTCGATCGAGAAGCACATGCCCGGAACCAATACAGTGTCATCGCTGCCGACAATCCAGGGGCGTTCGTGCAGTTCAAGCCCGATGCCGTGGCCCGTGCGATGCGGCAGACCGGGAACGGCATAGCCAGGCCCGAAGCCCGCCTTTTCCAGCGAGGATCGCGCCGCCTGATCGACCGATCGGCAGGTGGCTCCGGGCTTCACTGCGGCCATCGCGGCCGCCTGGGCCGATTTCTCGGCATTCCAGAGAAAGCGTTGCCGGTCAGATGGTGGACCGAAGGCATAGCAGCGCGTGATGTCAGAATGATAGCCGTGCAGACTCGCACCAAGGTCGATCAGCACGAGATCGCCGCGCGACAGACGCTGTTCGTAGGGCACCCCATGCGGATAGGCCGTCGCTTCGCCGAATTGTGCGGCCGCAAAGACATGGTGGAGCCCTGCGGCACGATGCGCAGCCGCGATGAACTCGCAGACCTCTTTCGCAGAAATGCCATCCCGAAGACCGGCATAGACAGCCTTTTGAACCTGGAAACTGACATCCATGGCGTGCTGCATCAGGGCGATCTCGGTCGGAGACTTGATCGCGCGTTGGCCCAGAACCAGATCCTCGGCACTTTGCACGGACACGCCGGCCAGTCTCTGGAACCGATCGGCAAAGCGGAAGGGGGTGGCCGGATCAACGGCCACCCGCCCTGACACGGCGCGGCCGATGCCCTCGAACGGGTCCTCGTCCTCCTCCCAGACCAGAAACTCTCCCGGCAGGCGTACCAGGGTTTCAAGCTTGGGCCGTTCGAACTGCGGGGTGACATAGATCAGGGTGCCGTCGGCCTTGACCAGCGCACCATGAATACGCTCGGACAAGCCAAGGCTGATACCGCAGTAATAGGTCAGCGAAGCCGAGGCATCCAGCCAGACCGCAGAGATCCCCTGCACCTGCATCGACTTGCGCAAGGCAGCCAGCCGCGCGCGGTGTTCGTCATCGCTGATGCCAGGGCAGGATACCCGCGTGAAATCCAGCAGCGCCTTGTCAAATTGGGTCATGTCACACCTTGGTCAGTTCTTGGCGTAAGGGGGTGAGTCTGTGCGGCGTGGGCAGAATTGCCGCGTTGCGCTCCACCCATGCAAGGGCGGCGGGCGACAGCAGCGGGCCAAGTGTGGCGCGGATGGTCTGATTGTAGTCGATCAGCCAGCCGATCTGGTCCGGCGAAAGGCTTCCCAGATCCAGCATGTCATGCTGGATTGGTACAAGTGTCAGGTTCGAAAATTCAAGAAAGCCATCAGGGCATTGCACAACCTCGACCTGATTTTCGATCCGGATGCCATATTCGCCTGCGACATAATGGCCCGGTTCGACTGTCAGGATCATGCCGGCGGCGATGTTCACGTCGTTGACCTCCTTGCCAATGCGCAGCGGCCTTTCATGAACCGACAGACTGTGACCCACGCCATGCCCTGTGCCGTGGTCATAGTCCATGCCCAGATCCCAAAGCGGCCTGCGGCAGATGGCGTCGATGTGATGCCCTTTGGTTCCCTCCGGAAAGCGCAAGGTCATCAGGGCGTGGAATGCCTTGAACACTGCCGTGTAGGCCTTGCGATAGGCTGGGCTGACCGGACCGAACGCCAGGCATCGCGTGGCATCGGTGGTGCCGCTTTCATACTGGCCCCCGGAATCCAGCAGATAGGTTGTCCCGCCCCGGATCGGCGCATTGCTGTCCGGCGAAGCGGCATAGTGACACATCGCTGCATTCGCCCCCGCAGCCGAAATGGTCCGGAAGCTGGTCATCAGGAACCCGTCATTTCTGCGCCGCAGCGACAGGATGAGATCTTCTGCCGCAAGCTCGGTCGTGGGCAGCATCTGTTCGATCTGCGCGCAGAATTCGGTCAACGCGACGCCGTCATGCAGATGGCAGGCCCGAGTACCGGCGCGTTCGACCGGGTTCTTGATGGCCTTCGCCATGGTCAATGGGCTGATCCGGCGCAACTGGCGGGCCTGGGCCTGATCGACCAGTCGCACAACGGCATCGGGCGTGAAATCGGGGTCCAGAAGAACCGTCTGTTCCGCCGAAACCTGCGCTTCCGCCTCGGCCAGAAAGGACCCGATCGGACGGACCGAAATCCAGCGGGGCAGGACGTCGACAAGTTCGTCGGTCATTTGGCAGGGATCGACAAAAAGTTTCCCGTGACCGTCGTCGCGGATCACCAGAAAAGACCGCGCCGCCGGAACATGGGCGAAATCGCCGCCCCTCAGGTTCAGGAACCAGCCGATATTGTCGGGCTGGGTCTCGATCAGAAGATCGGCTCCGGCTTCGGCCAGGGCCCGCATCAGATCCGCGCGCTTTTCCAGAGGGCTGCGCCCGGCAAGCTGCAACGGAAAGGGCCGGATCGGCGCGTTCGGGGGGGCCGGTCGGTCATGCCAGACGGCATCGACGGCGTTCCCGTCCATGGCCCGCAGGCGATCGTCAAGCCCCGCACGGAACCGCTCGGCCCAACTGGGCGGCAAAAGCATCGCATCATAGCCGACATTCCAGGCCGGATTGGCCGCAGCCAGCCAACGGTCAGGGGCGTCCTGCACAAGATGGTGAAACCTGAATTCCGCGCCCTGGCATTCCTGCGCAGCCTGAACCGTATAGCGCCCGTCCACGAACATCTCCACCGTTTCGGGCGTGACGATGGCAAAGCCCGCCGAGCCACTAAAGCCGGTCAGCCAGGCCAGCCGCGCATCGCAGGGGGCGACATCTTCGCCCTGATGCGCGTCGAACCGCGGAACGATCAGCGCATCCACACCTTGTAATCGCATCTGCGCCCGCAAAAGGGCGATCGGGTTCAGGCATTCACTGGGCATTCGCGATCTCTTCGGACAGGTGACAGGCGACCTCACCTCGCCCGGCGACAGGGCGAAGCGCAGGGCGTTCCAGCTTGCACCGTTCGGTCGCGAGGGGGCAACGCAAATGGAACGGACAGCCGGAAGGGATGTTCAAGGGTGAAGGCAGCTCGCCCTGCAGGCGGTCGGCCTTGCCGCGCTCGTCAGGGTTCAGCGACGGCGCCGCCGACAAGAGCGCCCGCGAATAGGGATGCACAGGCATCCGGAAGACGCTTTCGCTATCGCCGATCTCGACGATACGACCCAGATAGATCACTGCCACACGGTTCGAGACATGCCGGACCAAGCGCAGATCATGGGCCACGAAGAGAATGGTCAATCCAAGCCGCTGTTGCAGATCCAGCAGCAGGTTCACCACTTGTGCCTGAACCGACACGTCCAGCGCCGAAACCAGTTCGTCGGCCACAAGGATCTCCGGCTCGACAGAAAGGGCGCGCGCAATTGCAATGCGCTGGCGCTGGCCGCCAGAAAACTGGTGCGGCAACTTGCCTGCGGCATCCTGCGGCAGCCGGACCAGTTCCAGCAGCTCGGCAATCCGGGCGGGAACCCTGTCGGGATTGCACATCCTGTGAACAGTCAGCGCTTCGGCCAGGATCTGGCCGCAGGTCATCCGCGGGTTGAGCGAGGAATGGGGGTCCTGAAACATCATCTGGACGCGCCGGTGATAAGATATCTCGGGCCGGACAAAAATATCGCGGCCCTCATGCAGGATCGTGCCGGAACTGGGCGTGTTCAGCCGCACCAGCGCGCGGGCCAGCGTTGACTTGCCGCAGCCCGACTCCCCCACCACGCCCAATGTTTCGCCTCGGAACAGCTCAAGCGTCACGCCGTTCAATGCGCTGACAACCCGGCCCGGGCGCCCCTGCAGACGGTCCATCAGACTGCGCCCCAACGGGAAACGCACATGCAGATCGTCGATTTTCAGAACGGGTTCGGTCATTGCGTTGCTCCAAGCGGGCAATGGCATGCAGCCAGGTGACCGGCCTCCAAAGCCGACAGGGGCGGCACCTCCGCTGTGCAGTGCGCGGTCGCCCGGGCGCAACGCGGGGCAAAGGCGCAACCCGGCGGCATGTTCCAAAGGCTTGGCGGCGTGCCGGGGATCGAAAACAATTCTGTGCGGGGGGGAACATCCTGCGGAACCGACCGCATCAGCCCATTGGTATAGGGATGGCGCGGATTGCCCAGAACGGCGCGCACCGTGCCCTCCTCGACGATCCGCCCGGCATACATGACGGCCACCCGGTCACAACTTTGCGCCACGACGCCAAGATCATGGGTCACCAGAATGACGCCCATATCGAAGTCGCGCGCCAATTGCGCGATAAGATCGAGGATCTGGGCCTGGATCGTCACATCCAGCGCGGTCGTCGGCTCATCCGCAAGCAGGAGTTTCGGTGTCGAGGCCAGGGCAATCGCGATCATCACCCGCTGACGCATCCCGCCCGAGAACTGGTGCGGATAGTCGTCCAGACGGCCTGCCGCGCCGGGGATACCGACCAGATCCAGCACTTCGACCGCACGGCGTATCCGCGCCCGCGCATCCAGCGTGGTGTGGGCCTTCAGCGATTCCGTGATCTGGACGCCGACTGTCAGCAGCGGATTCAGCGCTGTCATCGGCTCCTGAAAGATCATCGCGATGTCCTTGCCCAGGATCGGGCGCAGGCTGGCGTCAGACATGGCGACAAGGTCCCTGCCCTCCCACATCACCTTGCCGGCCAGCGTGCCATAGTGCCGGGTCAGACCCGGAATTGACCGAAGCGTCACCGATTTTCCCGATCCGCTTTCGCCGACCAGACCCAGGATCTCGCCACGGCGCAGATCAAGGGAAACGCCGCTGACCGCGGGAAGCAGTCGCGGGCCTTGCTTGGGCCCGAAGGTGACCGACAGATCCTGAACAGAGAGGATGGGCTGCATTCTTTACCCCTTTGGTCGAAGAATGTCGGCCAGGCCATCCCCGATCAGCGAAAAGCCAAGACCGGTCAGAACGATGGCGATGCCGGGCATCAGACTGAGCCACCAGGCGGTGGTGACGAAATTGCGGCCCTCGGCGATCAGCACGCCCCATTCGCTTTGCGGCGGCTGCGCGCCAAGGCCAAGATACCCCAGCGACGACCCCAGAAGAATTGCCAGCGCCATATCGGTCATCCAGTAGACGATCACCGGCGAAATCGCATTCGGCAGCAAATGCCGAAAGATGATGCGGCTGTTGGAATACCCCATCACCCGCCCCGCTGAGGCATAGTCGTTACCCATCTGGCCGATGATCTCGGCGCGGGTCAGCCGCGCATAATAGACCCAGCCGACCACTGTGATCGCGACATACATGTTCACCAACCCGGGCCCCAGCACCGCCACGACGGCAATGACCAGAACAAGGAACGGAAAGGTGATGACGGCATCGACAACCCGCCCGAAAATCGCATCCGCGATCCCGCGGTGAAAGCCGACAAGCGCCCCCACGATGACGCCGATCACAAATGCAAAGACCGTGGCCAGAAAAGCCATGGGGATATTCACCCGATAGGCCCAGATCACCCGAGACAGCACATCGCGGCCCAGCGTGTCGGTCCCGAACGGATGTTCCAGGCTCGGCGGCTGGTTGATCGCGGTATAATCCATGGCCGTTGGATCATGACCCGCAAAGGCAAAGGGAAACAGCGCGACGATGATCGAGGCCCCGACAATCGTCAGCCCGACGGCGAACCCCGGCTTTTTGAGGGCTTCCTTGAAACGTCCCGTCAGCATCATTGGCGCATCCTTGGGTCAAGCCAGCTCTGGAAAAGGTCGGTCATCAGGAAAACCCCCGAAACCAGCACGGCAAAGGTCAGTGTCAGGCCCTGGATCAGCGGATAGTCACGGGCGAAGATCGCCTCCAGCATCAACCGGCCAAGACCCGGCACCGCAAAGACGGTCTCGGTGACCAGGGTGCCGGACATCAGGTTTCCGATCGACAGGCCCACCAGCGTTACGGTCGAGATCAGGGCATTGCGCAGCACATGCCGGCCCAGGATCACCCGGGGCGGCAAGCCCTTCACCTTTGCAAAAGCCACATAATCGGCATCCAGCACCTCGATGATGGCAGAGCGAAGGTTCCGCAGGATGATGGCCGAAGTGTAGAAGGCAATCGCCATCGCCGGCAGGAACATTGCATAAAGCTGCCCGAACAGGCCGATCCCGGTGCCTCCCACCGGGAACAGACGCAACTTGGCGGCAAGGAAGGTCAGAAGGACCAGCCCGATATAGAAAACCGGCATCGACAGGCCGATCTGGAACACCGTCCGGATCAACGTGTCAGGCCACCGCCCCCGGTTCAGCGCAGCGACAAAGGCCAAGGGGCCTGCGATCAACAGCGACAGCCCGACCGAATAGACCGCAAGAAAGATCGTGATCGGAAGCTTGTTGGCGATGACCGCAGAAACCGGCGCGCGCATCAGGATCGACCGGCCCATGTCGCCGCTCAAGGTGGCCTTGATGAACAAAACGAATTGCGTCAGCAGCGAGTCATTCAGGCCCAGCTTCTCGCGGATCGTGGCCAGCTCGGCATCCGACGCACGATCCCCGGCCAGGGCCAATGCGGGGTCTCCCGGCAAAAGCCGGACAAGTACAAAGATGATGATCATGACAAGGGCGAAAGTCGGGATCATCAAGAGCAGACGGGTCAGGATTGACCGGGCCATTGGCGCTCCTGCTGGATGACGGAAACAAGGCCCCGACGCCAAAGCGCCGGGGCAGGACAAGACAGAAAGCGGGTCAGATCATTGCTTGATCGTGGCTTCGTCGAATTTGTTCACGCCAAGGGGAAGCTGCACATAGCCCTCCACCTTCTTCGACATCGCAACGGCATATGGGGTCTCGAAAAGCCACAGCAGTGGCGCCGCTTCAGCGTAGATTTCCTGCATTTTCCTGTAGTCTTCGGCGCGTTTGGCCGGATCCACCTCGGCATTTGCCGCTTCATAAAGACCGTTGAAGGCCGCGTCATTCCAGCCGGTGCCCACCGAATTGGCGGTCGGGTTGTAGCCCAGCCAGCCGACAACCTGCGCCGGATCGGCAACATCGTCGCTCCAGCCATAGGTATGGATGTCGAACTCGCCCGACTTGTTCTTCGCACCGCGTGTCGCGCTGTCGACCTGTTCGACAACCAGATTGACGCCAAGCGGAGCCCACATCTGCTGCAGTGCTGCGAAAACCGTCGCATCGTCAGCTGAACCGGCAAGCGTCGTGAAAGTCAGCGACGTGCCCGGCTGGATGCCCGCCTCTGCGACAAGCGCCTTGGCCTTCTCGATGTCATGGCCGTAAAGCGGCGACATATCGGCGGCCAGCGGCGTTTGCGACGACATCAGCGGCGATGACATCGGCGCCCCCGAACCCTGCAGAACCAGAGCCACCAATGCGTCCTTGTCGGTCGCGTAATTCAGCGCCTGGCGCAGCCTGACGTCGGCCAGCGGGTTGGCACTGCCATCTGTCCGGGTTTCGCGGGTGTTGATCGGCGCATAGATGATGCGCGTCGAGGGGAATAGTTCCATCCTCAGTTCGGGATCGGCCTTCAGCTCGGCCACCCGCGAAAAGGGGATCAACTCTGCGACGTCAACTTCGCCTGATTGCAGCTTCAGCACGCGGGTCGCGTCATCGGGGATGATCTCGAAGTGCACACCATCCAGGTACGGCAGCGGCTTGCCATCCGCACCCGCGCGCCAGTAATGCGGGTTGGCGGTGAAGTCCATCGTCGCGCCCTGCGAGAAGCCCGACAGGTAGAACGGGCCCGAACCGACACCCGGCTTGCCCGAAGCAAAGATCGCGGCCGATTTTTCTTGATCGGTCGCACCGGGTGCTGCGTCGAAGGCGGCTTTCGATACGATGGCGGTGCTGAACGTGGCCAGCATCGACAGGATGGCCGGGTCCGCGTGCTCTAGCGTGACGGTCACCACATTGCCTTCGGCAGACACCGTGTCGATGCTGCTGATCAGGTCTGCCCAGGAAGTCAGGTCCTTGTTGCGTGCCCGGTCCAGCGAGAACACGACGTCAGCGCCGGTCATCGGGGTGCCGTCGGCAAACTTGATATCGTCCCGCAGGGTCAGGGTCAGGGTCAACCCATCGGGCGACACCGCGTGGCTCTGCGTCAGGTTGTCGATCGCCACGCCGTCCTTCATCGTCAGCAGCGTGTCGAAAAGGTTCATCACCATCCAGATGTCAGGGTTACGGTCAGCATAGATCGGGTCGATCAGCTTGGAGCCGTCATAGCGCGCGAAATTCAGGACTCCGCCGCGGTCCTGTGCCCAGGCTGTGGAAAGCGACCCGGCAAGCAGTGCGATCATGGCGACCGTCGAAAAGAGTTTCATTCATTCCTCCCTGCGTTTTGTTTTCAGGGGAAACTACTCAAGCGGTCGCGAAAGTCCAGATTTTTTTAGTGCTACTTAAATTTTGAGGGGAGCGTCGAGACCCAGAGTTCGACACTTTCACCTGCGCTCGTGACGATGGAATGGTGTGGGATCATGGTGTCGTGGTGGATGGTATCCCCCGGACGCATAACAAAAACGTCCTTGCCCAGATGGTATTCAAGTTCACCTGCCATGAGGTAGCAGAAAGCTTCACCGGGATGCTTCATATGCTCGGAAACATGCCCTGATGGACGATGAACGATTGTCGGGTAGAAGGTCGCACCCTCAAAGCTGGGGCCCAGCTTTTCATAGAATCGCCCTGCATCTCCCATACCCCAAAGGGGGCGCTTCCCTTCCTGAAGGTGCGGGTGACCGTCAGGCGCGATGCTCAACATCTCGTCGATGGTCGTTTCGAGCGCTTGCGTGATGCGAAGCAGGGAAGACAGGGACGGCGAGCAAAGCCCCCGCTCCATCTGGGAAAGGAATCCAGGTGTCACATCGGTACGACGCGCGAGTTCCTGAAGCGTAATCTTCATGCGCTTTCGTCGATCTCGAAGAGCTTCGCCGATCTTCCCAGTGATAATCGGCTGCGCCATGCCCGCCTCGTCCCTTGTCCAATTCGCTGGGGGACAACCTTCTACTCAAAGCCGGTCAATGCAAGTGGGGCCTGCGCAAAAACCGGTCATTGGCTGCCCCGACCAAGGGATCCCGGTCGATGCAGCCTGTTCCGCAGAACCGGCGGCATGCGCCTCAGCCGATCCGCACCACGACCTTGCCGCGCGGGTTGGCGACCAGCCGGGCAAAGGCGGCGGCATGGTCGGCCAATGCGAATGTGCTGTCGATCCGGGGGCGGTGGTGCGCGGCCACAGCCGGAGGAGCGGGCCTGCCCTGCGGCAAGGCCGGGATTCGTAGTGACAGTCATTGCAGGATTTTCCAGTTTCTGGCGGTCGCAACCGCGATAAGGTCAGGATCATGCGGCACGATCCCCGGCATCCCGACGAGGCCGATCCGAGACAAAGCGCGTGGCCGTTTCCGCCACGGGCACCGAGATCAGCACGTTTTGGGGGGCGCGCTTGTGCACATGCCCGCGCGTTGCGGCAGGGGCGGCCCGTGGCTTGGCAATGGCGATGGCCCGCTGCGGGGCCAAACCTGCGATCAGCCGCAGGATATAGGCCCGCTCATGCTCGCCCACGCCCTGCCCCCAACGGATCTCCATGGGAAGCTCGTCAGGCGCCTTGCTGCCCGCTGCCACGGCGCGCAATACCTTCGCAAAGCTAGTGACGGTAAAGACATTCTCGACTTGGCCATAGCCGACAAAACAATCGCCAACGATGAGTGCGGTTCGGTTTACCATTGGTCCCTCTCTGAAATCATACTGCGCAGCCAGGGCAGGCAGGTTCTGGGCACTGGACAGCCATGCTGCACTGCAGAGAGTTTATTGACTCAACCGGTGATAGGCCTACAGTAAAGCATGAAACCCCCTTTTTCAGTTTTGGCGACAGGTCACCGGCCCCCCTGCCCCAGGTAATGATTTGGAAGCACCACGATGCGCGGCATGAACTGGGACAACGTGAAGTGCTTCATTCTGACAGCGCGGGCCGGATCGCTGACCACCGCCGCCAATCGCCTTGGGGTCAGCCCGGCCACCCTGTCGCGTCGCCTCGCCAATCTGGAACATGATCTGGGCCGCCTGCTGTTTGCCCGCACGCCCACCGGCTATATCCTTACCCGCGAGGGCGAAGACCTGTTGCTGGATTGCGCGACCATCGAACAAGGCTTCACCGATCTTTCCTGCAAGCTGGAAGGCACCGGGCACGAACCTGCCGGCAATGTGCGCATTGCGGTCAGCGAGAATATCGCGAACCTGATCCTGATCCCAAGACTGGCAGACTTCCTCGCGCGCCATCCGCTGCTGCAAATCGAATGTCTGACCGGCATTCCGTCCATCGCTCTGCATCAGCGCGAAGCCGATATCGCAATCCGGGTTTCCATTCCGGAACAAGGCGCGTTCAAGGCCCGCTCGGTCGGTTCACTCCATCATGCCTTGTACCTGTCCCGCAGCATCGACCCCAGCGGCCTGGGCAGCGATCTTGGCATTGTCGGCTGGTCCGATGGCCATGATGGCCTGCCCATTGCCAAGGCGGCCATGGCCCATTCGCATTGGCGCAACCCCGCGATCAAGGTCAGCTCGCTGCAGGGTCACGTCGCTGCGGCAGAGGCCGGGCTGGGCTATGCCTACCTGCCCTGTCTGGTCGGCGATCGCTCGGCCGGGCTGGTCCGCGTCGCCGGACCAGCGGGATTCCTGCGGCAGGATATCTACATGGTCCTGCACAATGACAGCATCGAAATGCCCAGGATCAGGGCTGTCGCCGATTTCGTGGTGGGCTGCATGGACGATGCAAAACACATGCTTCAGGGCTCAGAACCGCCGCCGACGCCATAGACCCAAGCCGGGGGCATGCAGTGAATGGCGCAGAAGGGGCATTGCAGCCTTTTGTGAACGACAGATATAAAACTGAAAAATCTCAATTTATCAAATAATATCAGTCACCTAACCATTTCCCTGCCAGATTCTCGGCTTGAACTGCCCTGCGCACCCGCTCCACGGCATCAAGGGCACGATGCGGGCACAGCGCAAGGCTCACGGATTGGGAACACAGCCCCTGAGCCGCGCCGGCAGAACAAGCCAAGCCCCCTTGCGGTACAGGTTCATCGCCGCATGGGTTTCATTTGATGCCACGGTCAGACTGAAGGCAGATACAGACAGGACCGAGCTTTCTGCGCCCAGGTTGCGCTGCAATGTGCGGCTTGGAAACAAGACCACGAAAGCCGGGGCATCGTCGGTGGCGACCGTCACCAAGGCAATCAGGGCCAACCAGGCGGTGAACATCATCGCAAGGGCACCGAGTGCGGATTTAATAGTCATGGATATGTTCCAGCCGCGCCGCACTGCCCTTCAGACCGCGCAGGCTTTCACCAAGGTCCGCAATGCGGATCATCACCAGATGCCTGTAGTCTTCGAACCCCTGCCGGTTCAGGCTGTCGATGGCCCCCGGATACACCGGATCAGGGCTCAGGATCGTGAACATGATGTCATCATTCCCCGCGATCTCCACAAATTCAACACCACCAGCGGCAAGCTTCTCGATCAGCAGCGTCAGGGCGCGATAGCGGGGGGTTTCGATCTCGATCCCTTCGGGACGGGCGCCAATGACCGTCACGCCATCGATCGCGGAAAGCGTCTGCGCCTCCATCCCGGTGACGATCATCCGAAGCGTCAGCGCGTCGTTCCCGGTCTGGGCCACGGCTGCGGCGATCACATCGGCATATGCGGCCTTCGCGCGATATTCGAGCCCAAGGGCAACCCGGCGTTCCGTGTCGCGCACGCCCATGCCCTCGGCATCTGCCAACGCTGTGGCATCGCGGCGGAAGTCCCATTTGTACCACGGTATCTGCTGAAGGAATGCGGCATATGCCTTGGCCTGGGCCGCCGACAGATCATCAAGCGGCGCGCGTGCCGGACCGCGCAGAACGGCAAAAGCGCGGCCGATGGTTTCCTCATAGGCGGCCTTCAGCAGCAGCTCGGCCGTAAAGCTGACCCCGATGACATAGACCATCTGCTTGGTTTCCAAATCCACCGGCCCCAACTGGCCCGCGCTCCGCGACAGCGCGCAGAGCGATCCCCAGAACCCCGCAATGCCATTGATGAAGCCATATTCATGCGGGTCCCCGGTTTCGATCACACGGGCATAATCTTCGTAGGCATGCACGATGTGCCACTCGGGGTAGGTCAACAGGGTGCGGCTTTCGGGGCGATGATGCGCAGGCGGCAGGATCGGCTGCAGGCTGACAGGCGATCCGGCGGGGCGGCAGGCTGTCTCGGTATAGGCGATGGGTACAAAAAGAGCGAGACACAGGACCAGCAGCCCCAGAACCGCCCGCTTGACCCAACGCGCAAGCGTCTTCATGCCGGGCGCCCGATGTTGCGCAGGCCTGCCCAGGCGGCAAGTCCGCCCAGGGCCAGATGCGGGGCGTTGGCCAGAATGCGCCCGATCGAAAGGTCCATGCCCGCCGAGCCATTGGTGAAGATGCCCAGATCAAGATAGCCATAACCGGTAAAGAACCCGAACACGCCATCGCCAAGATAGGCCAGCCCGAACAGCACCAGAAATGATCGCGCCGCCCTGTGCGATGTCAGCCCGGCCACCAAAGCCCATAGCGCCGAGGCCACATGCAGCGCGTCGTCGTAGATATCCAGCGCGAAAATCCCGAAAGCCAGGCCGTTTTCATCGGTCAGTCCGGGAATGTAATTGAGCGAGGCCGCGATCATGAGCGCCCCGAAATAGCCGAGGCAGAGCTTTTGCAGAATGGTCATAGGTGCCCCAAATAGCTGTCCCAAAGGTTGTTTCGCAAAACCAGATGCGGATCAAGTCGGCGCTTTTGCGCCGCGAAATCGACGGCACCACTATAGACTGCGGCCATCTGATCCAACCGCGCATGAGGGCGGTAAGGCAGATAATAGGCGCCGCCGATCTTCGCGATCAGGTCAATCAATTGCTCGGTCATCCGCTGCATATCCGCTTCGGCGCGGGCGGTCATTTCCTGACTGAAGGACATGACGGCAGCAATGCGCGGCGTGGTGGCATAAGACAATGCACTTTGATCGTCTTGCGCAACATAGCGCAGGGTGACGTTCAGGAACTCCTGATAGGAACTCGGGATCACGGCCCGGCAGGCCTCCAGAAACGCATCGAAGACGTCAAAGCTGATGAAATACTCGTGCAGGATATCCGTACGGTTCGGGTCGCGGTCATCCAGCGTTTGTACGGGTTCGTTGATCAACGCGTTTCGCGTGGTCTCACCACCCCCCAGAACCGTGCCCAATTCTGTTTCACACCACCACCGGACGGACTTGAAGGTTTCATTCCCCAATTGCGCCCGATACAGCCGCGCTGCCGCCCGCGACACCCAGCCCGAGCCGGGTGCGGGCGGCAGATCGGATTGGTCTGGCGTTTCGCGATAGGTAATCAACAGCGCCTTTTCAAAGAATCTCGCCCGCTCGACGTTCAGCCGTCCATAGGCCATGGATACGGTCCGATCGTCCACTGCCGCCCGAAAGGCTGCGGGGAAATTGGCGGCAGGCATCAGGTCGAAACGCGGGATCAGCCGACGGTTCGGCACCATATCCACGTCGAGGTCGAGGATGATCCCGATCAGCCCATACCCGCCCATCGCGAGACGGAAAAGATCGGCGTTCTCGGACAACGAGCAGGTGACGACATCGCCAGAGGGCAACAGCATCCGCAGCGACCGGACCGTGGCCCCCATTGGCCCAAAGGGAACGGGCCAGCCATGGGCATTGACAGAAAATGTGGCCGCCACGCCAAAGTCGTGATTGGACTGCATGACAGCGGGCGACCAACCTTGCGGATCAAGCGCTGCGATCACCTGCGACCAGCGCGCACCCGCATGCACCCGATAGGTTCGGTTTGCGCTGTCCAGTTCCAGTGCGCCATTGTCGAAGGTCAAGGCCGTTCCCTGGCGGGGGATCGCCTGCCCCCCCATCGAATGCCGGGCCGCGCCAACATTGACGGGCCGTCCTTCGGAACTGGCTTCAGCCAGTTCCCGGCGAAGCGCCGCGATCAGGGCATTATCCGCGCTTTCCGTCAGGATCAGATGTTTGTGGATCGGCATGGCTGAAAGCCCGCTGGCATCATTCATGAGGACGGCGCTTGACGCTTCACCACCCAAGCGCTTGACGCCGTCATAAACCGGCAGGTCGCTGCCAAGGCCACGCGCGGCAAACCACCCAACAGCAGCGCCACCAAGCGTCAGTGCGGACCGTCGGGTGAAGCTCTTCATCGGTCGGTGGCCTTCGGGTTGGCGCTGGTCTTGTCTTGAAAGGCATGGGCAGCCCTTCAGGTCATAGGTGTGCCCCGAGTTTTTCAGCCGGGTCAAGGTTGCTCTCGCGCCCCTGCCCTTTTGTGACCTTGTGTCCAGATCACCGCAGGTATCGTCAGTCGACCAAAGAAAGTTCACAGCTGTGAACTTTCCTCTGTCTGGCACAGGTTCGCGCCCGAAGTTCACGCCGCCCGCCGGTCGCCTTTCATCAGGGCCATCACCATGGGACCCGGAGAAAACGCGCCTTCCAGGGCTTTGCGAACAAGGCTGCGCAGATAAGCGCCCGGCGATTTCAACTGGTCGAACCTTTGCAGGATTGCGGCCAGAACGACGGCGGCTTCTTCCGGCCCCAGGGCCTCGCGCGCTTCGTTCCAACCATCGGGGGAAATCCCCATCATGGGGCGCACGGTTTCCGCCAGGCGCACAAGTTGGTGCCAGTGACGCAAGGGGGTCTCTGCATAGGTCTGGATTTCAGGACAGGCCGACAGCACCAAGCCCAGCGGAAGGCGTGGGGCAGGGCGGTCGGGATCAGGTGCCGCCGCCGCATCTGCGTGTTCCTTGCGATCTTCAAGTTCTTTTAGTTCTGTATCTGAATTCTGATGGTGCTGCTCATTTTGGGCATGATTGCTGCTCAGTTCTGCGGAAACAGGTTCCAGAATATCCCTGGCCTCGGTCAAGGCTTTGGCCAGTGCAGCTTCAAGCGCGGCAAGGTCTTCCATATCCAGCTTGCGCCGCAGCGCCCGGGCTGTCAGGGCAGCAAGGTCTTGCAGCCGGGGCCAGAGGCCCAGATCGGGGCGGCATTCCTCGCCCCATAGGGCCAGCCCGGCCAGATCACGTCGCATCAGGCTGACGGTTTCGCGCAGGCGGGTGAACCGCTCGGCCTTGGCCCGGACGGCCTCGGCCATGGCGCAGAATTCTTCATGGCGCTGCACAAGCGGCGTCAGGTCAAAGCCAAAGGCCACTTTGCCGCCTGCCGTTTGCCGGGCATAGCGCTTGCCATTCGGGCTGTCGCGCCGCGCCACCACACCGGCCGCCACCAGCGCCGCCAGATGGCGCCGCATGGTTGAACAGGGCATGCCATTCAGACGCGCGCAAATCGCCTCGTTGGAGGCATGGACCACCAGGTCGGCACGGTTGCCCGCCAGAATGGTCTGGGGGTGAAAGCTGATCAGGGCCTGCAGCACCGCGATGTCACGGTCAGTAAGCCCAAGCGCGGCGCGGGCCACGCCGATTTCGCGCAGAGCCTCCCATTTGTTGATCCCTTGCGGCGGCAAGGAATTGGCCGCCTGACGGCGGTCACGTTCCAGAAGCGCAGCATCCACCGCGCGCCGGAACGGCGTGACTGGGCTGTATCCCATGTTCAATTTCACGACGGCAATAAAAAACCCACCCGCGAATCACTTCGGACTTGCGGAAGTTGCCGGGGACCGCTACCTTGAAGGTGCTAAGATCAAAGGGGGTCTCGTAAGGCGAAAGCTTTGCGGGGCCTTTCTTTTACCGGGGTCGTGCCTCCTGTTCCTGTTATTGTTGC
Organism: Gemmobacter denitrificans; assembly: GCF_036964905.1. NCBI lineage: Bacteria > Pseudomonadati > Pseudomonadota > Alphaproteobacteria > Rhodobacterales > Paracoccaceae > Gemmobacter > Gemmobacter denitrificans. The sequence continues at coordinate 56,422 of NZ_JBALHR010000015.1, read as the reverse complement.
TCGTGCCCTTACGCGCGCTGCTTCCAGCGCGCGTGAAGTTCGGCCAGAAGGGCAGGGGCCTCGGCTGCCACGAAATCGGCAAACCCCTCCGCATCCGGTTTCAGATCCAGCCGCAGCCCTTTTGGCCCCGCCTGAAGATGGCCGACCACGCGGCCCTCCAGCGTCAGCGGCTGCTTTTCTGTGGCTGATGGCGCTGCGGGTTCGTTCGGCGCGGTGGCCGGGCGGCGCGTCACATGCGCCAGCACGGCCTCAAACCCTTCGGAGCCCGCGTCCTCACCTGTTGCATCCGAACCCATGCGCGCCTGCATCGCGATCCAGGCGAGATCCTGGTGATTATGCGCCCCCTCTTCCAGGGCGCGGGCAAGCGCCTCCCAGCGGGGCCGCCCGATGCCCGGCGCCGGGCCAATGGCCTGCGCCAGATCAGGCCCCACGGCCCGCGCCACTGACAGGGCCATGGAGATGGCGGATTTCGTGGTGTTCAGCACTTCGGCAATCTGGGCCTGCGTGCCAAACTCGCCCTGCATCAGCTGTTCGGCAAACAGGGCGCGTTCGATATAGGACAGATCGCGCCGGGCCGTATTTTCGGTGATCTGCGCCCGCAGCGCGGCGCTGTCATCCATCTGCGCAATCAGCGCCCGCACCTTCGACACCTTGTCGGAAGCGCGGATCGCCTCCAGCCGGCGACGGCCATAGACCAGCAGGTAACGCCCGGCATCTGCCGGGTCGCGCCGCACCAGAATCGGCACGGTCTGGCCATTCGCCTCGATGGAGGCGCGCAGATCAGCCATATCGCGCGGGTCCAGCCGGTCGGCCGGGCGCGGATCGGTGATCGTCTCGGGGTCCAGCTCCCAGACATGATGGGCATCCACCGCATCGCGGGCCGAGCGCAGGGCCCGGTTGGTGGACATCATGCTGGCCGCAGGCGCGGCCCCCACGGCCGCCAGCCCATCCAGCATCGACAGGCGTTTCTTCTTGCTGTCAGACATCCCCGCCTCCCTTACCGGCCCCAGGTTTTCTGAATGAGCTGCGCAATCTCGTCATTCACCGCATTCACGCTTTCCAGCGCGCGGTCATAGGTGGAACGGGTGAAGGCGCTGCGTTCGACTTCGTAGAGCGTCTGCTTGGTCAGACCCGCATCAGAGATCGCGGTGGATTTCAGCATCGGCGCATTCAGTACCCGGTCGCCATACATGGTGCGCAGAAAGGCTACGATCCGGTTTTGCGGTGCATCGGTCGGTTCATAGCGCGTCAGCAAATAGCGCATCCAGTCATGCGACATGTCGGCACCGCTTTCGGCGATCACATCCATCAGATCGGCGGTCATGCGCAGGAATTGCGACATCGACATCACGTCAAGCATCTCGGGGTGGATGGTGACCAGCACGCCAGTTGCCGCCGAAAGCGCCGACATGGTGAGAAAGCCCAGCTGCGGCGGGCAATCGATCACCACCACGTCGTAATCGGCATCGACCTGCTGCAAGGCATCGCGCACCCGGAAGAAGAACAGCCCGGCATTGCCCTGCGACAGGGCGCGCGGCGTCTCATGTTCGAATTCCATAAGTTCAAGATTGCCGGGGATCAGGTGGAGATCGGGGATATAGGTCTTTCGGATGACCTCGCGGATCGGCACCGGCGAATCGTAGCGGATCGCATCATAGAGCGTGCCGCCATCGATCAGGTCGAATTCCGGCTGCACGCCATGCAGCGCGGTCATCGAGGCCTGCGGGTCGAGGTCGATCGCCAGCACGCGATAGCCGGTCAGCGCCAGCCGCTGCGCCAGATGCGCGGCAGAGGTGGTCTTGCCCGAACCGCCCTTGAAGTTCATCACGCCGATCACCTGAAGATGATCGCCCTCGCGCCGGCCCGGAAGGTAGTCACCCGGCTTGCGCGCGGTTTTCTCCAGCAAAATCCGCAAGTCACGGATATCTTCGGCGGAATAGAGGCGGCGATTGCCCGGCGTCACCTCGGGCGAGGGGCCTTTGCCTTCCAGGTTCAGCTTGCGCAGATAGCTGTCATTCACCCCCAGCAGCGCGGCGGCCTCGCCCGAGGTGAATTTGCGCAGGGTCTTGGACGCATCCGGCGGGAACATGCTTTCACGTTGCGCGTGCAATTGCGCGGCCAGCAGTTCAGAATGCTGGCGGATCACCGAGTTGAGTTCCTCGTGCGGCATGGTCTTGCTCTTCTGCTCTTTGTTTCGCGTGCCTTCCGCATCGCTTTCGGCGCTGCATCGTGTTCACGGAAAATTACGTTTGATCACGCTTTTCCGTGACTATTGGGCGAAATGTCAGATTCGTGCAAGTGATTTCTAGATATGGCGTCAAGTTGGGTCTGGCCCACTGCCGCTGGATCACTGCGCGGTGGCGTTCATCCGGTGATAGATCGCAGGGCAGGGTGCCGGGATCATCCGAATCCTGCGGGCCTATCAAGATCGGCTGGCCTTTCACCCCCGGCCCTTCTGCAGCAGCCGGACCAGCATGTGACGCTGGTGGTCTTGCGCGCCGAAGAAGACAGCCAGCACACGGATCTGCCGGTTATCAGGGTCGGGAACGAACCAGTAGACGGCGTTGTCGAGTGCAAGATTTCGCAGCCCCGGCAAAAGGTCGCTTTGATCGCTGCCCCGATAGGGGGCAATGCGCAGACGTTCGGCGGTTGTGATGATCGCTTCAATCCGAACCCCGGCGCGGTGGCGTGCTTCGGGCATGCTTTCGCCGAAGGTGCGATAGGCGCGGACCAGGTGGTCTTCGATCAGGGCAAGATCATCTGCCGCCGCCGCCGCAAAGACGACTGTCCAGTCTGTGTCGCTCATTCGGCGCGGCGGGCGGCGATGCGCGCGCGCAGGTCATCCCCGGTCACGAAATCACCGGTCGCACGTTCAGCAAGCAGGGTGCGCAAGGCGGCCCGGTCGGCCTGCGCATCGGCATCCTGCTGCCGCAGAAGGTCAAGCCCCTGCTGCACGACTGCACTGACAGATGGGAACCGACCGCCTTCCACCAGAGCTTTGGCGAAGGCATGCTGGTCATCACGAAGCGAGATGGAACTTTTGATGGTCATGGCATCCTCCACGCCGGAAGTATGACCAGGTGGCACCGAAACATCAAGGGACTTGGCGGATCAATTCCTGCACAGGCGCTCTTGTCAGGGTTCTGGATTGAGAATATCTCATCTGCACAACCGTTGGGGTGCCCTTTGCGGGGCTGAGAGGTGAAAGCCAACCCATCGAACCTGATCCGGATCATACCGGCGGAGGGAACGGTGAGCACGATCAATGCCGTGCGTTACGTCCGTATTCTTGCGCCGATATTCAGCGAGGAGCGGACATTGGTGCCGATAGCTTTGACGATAGCGGGCTCTGACTCGGGCGGGGGCGCGGGTGTTCAGGCGGATCTGAAAACCTTTTCGGCGCTTGGTGTTTACGGCGCGAGTGTCATCACGGCCTTGACCGCACAGAACACGCGGGCTGTCACCCGGGTCGAACCTGCCAGCCCTGCGATGATCGCCGCACAGATGGCGGCGGTGTTTGATGATCTGGATGTGCGCGCCGTCAAGCTGGGCATGCTGGGTGGGGCAGAGGCGATTGCCGCAGTCGCGCGGGGGCTTTGCGGCTGCGCGCGCCCCATCATTCTGGATCCGGTCATGGTGGCAAAATCCGGCGACAGGCTGTTGCCGCAAGACGCCGTTGCGGGTTTGCGCCACCAGCTTTTGCCGATCGCCACGGTTCTGACGCCAAACCTGCCCGAAGCGGCCGTTCTGCTGGATTGCGCGCCCGCGCAGGATGAAGCCGAAATGATCCGCCAGGGCCATGCCTTGCGTGCCCTCGGGCCACAAGCGGTGTTGATGAAGGGCGGTCATGCCGAGGGTGCGCATTGTGTTGACCTGCTGATCACCCCCGATGGCATCACCCGGCTGACTGCGCCGCGTCGTGCCACGCGCAACACACATGGAACAGGCTGCACGCTTTCTGCAGCCATTGCGGCCGGGATGGCGCAGGGGATGTCGCTATCCCGGGCTGTGGCCCGCGCGCATGGCTATCTGCAGGGCGCCATCGCGGCGGCGGACGGGCTGGGCGTCGGGTCTGGTCATGGGCCGGTGCATCATTTCCACGCGGTCTGGGCCCATGCGTGACGTCACGATCATCGGGGCAGGGGTGGCGGGGCTGTGCGCGGCCCATGCGCTGGTCAAGGCGGGCCTGACCATACGCCTGATCGACCGCAAGGGCCCGCCGGGGCCGCATGGCTGTTCATGGTGGGCAGGGGGCATGCTTGCGCCCTTTTGCGAAGGGGCCGTGGCCGAACCTGCCATCGTGGCCCATGGTCAGGCCGCTGCGGCGTTCTGGTCAGAGGTGACAGAGGTGGTTCATCGCGGATCGCTGGTGGTGGCGCTGCAGCGGGATCAGGGCGAATTGGCGCGGTTTGCACGTCGCACGTCGGGCCATTGCCGTGTCGATGATCTGGCGGCCCTGGAGCCGGACCTTGCCCCCCACAAGGGCGCGCTGTTCTTTGCAGGCGAGGCCCATCTCGACCCGCGCCGCGCGCTGTCTGATCTGGTCAGGGTGCTGGCAGAGCGCGGGGTGGAGATCGAGCGGGCTGAGGTTACCCCGGATGCGCTGGAAGGGTGGGTGATCGACGCGCGGGGCATGGCGGCGGCCCTGCCGGGCTTGCGCGCTGTGCGCGGCGAAATGGTGATCTTGCGCACGTCGGACATCATGCTTTCGCGCCCGGTCCGGCTGCTGCATCCGCGCCACCCGCTTTATGTGGTGCCGCGCGCGGGTGGGCTGTTCATGCTGGGGGCCACGCAGCTTGAAAGCAGCCAGCGGCGCGGGATTTCTGCCCGTTCGGTGCTGGAATTGCTGAGCGCGGCCTATGCGCTCGACCCGCGTTTTGCCGAGGCGGAACTGCTGGAAACCGGGGCGGACCTGCGCCCGGCCTATCCCGACAATGTCCCGCGGGTGACGGTGCGGGGGCGCGTGCTGCATCTGAACGGGTTGTTCCGCCATGGCTATCTGATCGCGCCCGCATTGGCGGCGCAGGCGGTCGCGTATCTGACCAGGGGCATAAAGGGGGATCTGGTGCATGAAGATTGAGGTGAATGGCGAGGGTCGCGCCGTGGTGGGGCAGACGTTGGCCGAGGCGCTGGCGGAACTGGGCTGGGGCGCGGCGCGCGTGGCCACCGCAGTGAACGGTGAGTTCGTGCCAAAGACCATGCGGGCAGGTCTGATCCTGAAAGACGGCGACCGGCTGGAAGTGCTGGCCCCGATGCAGGGGGGGTAGAAAGATGCGCGATTTCTATGGGGTCAATCTTGATCTTCCGCTGATGCTGGGGACGGCACAATATCCCTCTCCGGCTGTGATGGAGGCCGCCTTTCGCCAGTCGGGCGCATCGGTGGCGACGGTTTCGCTGCGCCGCGAGGGCGGGCAGGGACAGGCCTTCTGGGAGATCATCCGCGGGCTTGGGGTGCATGTCCTGCCCAATACGGCGGGGTGCTACAGCGCGCGCGAGGCCATTACCACGGCGCAGATGGCCCGCGAACTGTTCGAGACGAACTGGATCAAGCTTGAAGTGATCGGCCATGCCGACACGTTGCAACCGGACCCGTTCGGGCTGCTGGATGCCACCGAGGCGCTGGCCGCCGACGGGTTCGAGGTCTTTCCCTATACGACCGAAGATCAGGTTCTGGCCGCGCGTCTGCTGGAGGCCGGGGCCAAGGTGCTGATGCCATGGGGTGCGCCCATCGGATCGGGGCTGGGGCTGAACAACCGCTACGGGCTGAAAACCCTGCGCGCGGCGTTTCCGCATGTGCCTATGGTTGTCGATGCGGGGCTTGGCTTGCCAAGCCATGCCGCAGATGCGCTGGAAATGGGTTTCGACGCCGTTCTGCTGAATACGGCAGTCGCGCAGGCTGGCGATCCGGTGGCGATGGCGCGGGGGTTTGCCCTTGCGGTCCGGGCGGGCGCATTGGCGCGGCAGGCAGACCCGATGACACCGCGCGAGATGGCCGTACCTTCTACCCCTGTTCCCGGAAAGGCCTGGCTGTGACGCTTCCCCGCTTCTACCCCATCTTCGAGTCCGTCGCGTGGCTGGAACGCGCGCTGCCGCTTGGCGTGAAGCTGGTGCAATTGCGCATCAAGGATCGCCCGGCAGAAGCCTTGCGCGCGGATATCCGCAATGGGCTGGCACTGGCGCAGGCGCATGGCGCGGCGCTTGTGATCAATGATCATTGGCAGTTGGCGATCGAGGAAGGCGCAGATTGGCTGCATCTGGGGCAGGAGGATCTGGACACCGCCGATCTGCCGGCCATTCGTCGCGCAGGCCTGAAACTGGGCCTGTCCACCCATGACCATGCGGAGCTTGATCGCGCGCTGGCCCTGTCGCCCGACTATATCGCGCTTGGCCCCGTCTATCCGACGATCCTGAAGCAGATGAAATGGCACGAGCAAGGGCTGGATCGTGTCGGAGACTGGAAACGGCGGGTGGGGGACATTCCGCTGTGCGCCATTGGCGGCATGACGGTCGCCCGCGCTGAAGGGGCGTTTCATGCCGGGGCCGATATCGTTGCGGCGGTGACTGACATCACGCTGCACCCTGACCCCGAGGCCCGGATCTGCGACTGGCTGAGGGTCTGTGCATGAGCCGCTATGCCCGTCAGACGATATTGCCCGAGATCGGCGCGGCTGGACAGGCGCGTCTGGCGCGCGCGCATGTGCTGGTTGCCGGTGCGGGGGGGCTGGGCGTGCCGGTCTTGCAATACCTGGCTGGCGCGGGGATCGGGACGATCACGCTGGTTGATGTCGACCTAGTTGCGGAACACAATCTGCACCGCCAACCGCTGTACCGCATGGATCAGATTGGCCAGCCAAAAGCACAGGCCGCGGCCAATGTCCTGACTGCCCTGAACCCGGATGTGAGAGTTGTTCCCGTCATTGAGATGCTGGACCCTGCCAATGCGCCGCCGCTGGTGGGGGCGGCCGATCTGGTGCTTGATTGCGCCGATACATTCGCGGCCAGCCTGACACTTTCCGACCATTGCCACGACCGGGGCAAACCGCTGATTACCGCCTCTGCACTGGGGCAGGCGGGCTATGTCGCAGGGTGTTGTGGGGGATCACCCTCGCTGCGTGCGATTTTCCCCGATCTGCCCGAACGCGGGGCGAGTTGTGCGACCGCCGGGGTAATGGGCCCCATGGTGGGGGCGGTCGGGGCGTTGCAGGGACAGATGGCGCTGTCGGTTCTGCTGGGGCTGGCGCCGTCGCCGCTGGGCCAGATGATCACCGTTGATACTGCCCGCTGGCGGTTTGCAGGGTTTCGGTTTGACCGTGCCCCTGAACCCGAACGCCCGTTGCGGTTTATCGCGCGCAATCAGATCCGGTCTGATGACCTGCTGATCGATCTGCGGGCCGAGGCCGCGCCATTCAGCCCCGGTGCGCGCCATGTTCCGCCCGCAGGTCTTTGGGCGCTGGCCCCCCCGGATGGCCGCCGTGTCGTTCTGGCATGTGCCACCGGCCTGCGCGCGCACAATGCCGGGCAAGAGCTGCAAGCCCGCTGGCCGGGCGAGATCGCCCTGCTGGCCATTCAGTCCTGAAAGGAATGCCATGAAAATCCTTGTTGCCGCTGCGGCCATGACGGCTGCATTTTCCCTGCCCGTCGCCGCACAGGACCGGATCAGCCTGATGCTGGACTGGTTCGTGAACCCGGACCATGGCCCGATCATTCTGGCGCAGGAACTGGGCTATTTCGACGAGGCCGGGCTGGAGGTCGAGATCGTCACCCCATCCGACCCGAATGACCCGCCGCGCATGGTGGCTGCGGGTCGTGTCGATCTGGCGATCAGCTATCAGCCGCAACTGCATCTCAGCCGTCATAACGACCTGCCGCTGCGCCGGGTTGGCACGCTGATTTCTTCACCCTTGACCTGTCTTGTCGTACTGGCCGATGGCCCAGTTCGGAACATGGCAGATTTGCGCGGGCGCAAGGTGGGCTTTGCCGTGGCGGGCATACAAGAGGTGATGTTGAACGCGATGCTGGCCCATCACGGCATGGCCCCGGAAGATGTGGACCAGATCAATATCGGATGGTCGATATCACCTGCCCTGATGGCGGGGCAGGTGGATGGCGTCATCGGTGCATTTCGCAATTTCGAACTGAACCAGTTGGCACTGGAGGGGATGACAGGGCGCTGTTTCAACCCCGAAGCCGAGGGCGTGCCCGCCTATGATGAATTGATCTATGTTGCCAATCCCGACCGGATGGATGCAGCCGTGATCGACCGCTTTCTGGGCGCGACGGAACGGGCGACAGGCTATATTCGCAACAACCCCGCGCAGGCATGGGAGATGTTCGCCGCGACAGCCGCTGAATTGCAGACCGATCTGAACACCCTTGCGTGGGAAGATACCTGGCCCCGCTTTGCGACCGATCCCGCCGCATTGGATGCGGGGCGCTATGCGCGCTTCGAGGCATTTCTGGCCGAACGCGGCGCAACGGCAGGCGGGCTGCCGGTTTCAGACCTTGCGGTCGATGTCACCGCCGGGGCGCTGCAATGAGCGATCTGCCCGATTATGGCCAAGCCTTTGCCCGTTGGCGGGCAGAGGCGCCCGCCTGGGACGCCTATACCCATCATGCCTTTGTCGAGGGGCTGCGGACAGGGCGGTTGCCGCGCGCGAATTTCCTGCATTACCTGCGGCAGGATTATCTCTTCCTGATCCAGTTTGCCCGCGCCTGGGCTCTGGCCGCCGCCAAGGCCGAGACCTTGGCTGAGATACAGGCCGCTGCCGCCACTGTGCAGGCTTTGGCGCAGTACGAGATGCCGCTGCATGTGCAGGTCTGTGCCCGTGCCGGGATCGACACCGCCGCGCTGGAGGCAACCGAGGAAGCGCCCGCGAACCTTGCCTATACCCGCTATGTGCTGGAGGCGGGCTATTCTGGCGATTTCCTGGACCTGATGGCCGCGCTGGCCCCTTGTGTGCTGGGCTATGGCGAGATCGGTGCCCGGTTGAAGGGGAGCGGGGGCCCCTATTGCGACTGGATCAACGCCTATGCGGATGAAGGGTATCAGCGACTGTGCCGCGATGTGGGGGCGTTGATCGATACTGCGCTGATCACCCGGCTGGGGTCTGATTGGGCCAGCTTGCCACGCGCCCGCCAATTGTCTCGGCGTTTTGCCACCGCCACCCGGCTTGAAGTCGGATTCTGGCAGATGGGACTGGACGGCGCATGATCGCGCTTGGTGTCATGGGCGACCTGTGGATGGGCGACGCCCCCCTGATCCGCAATCTGGCACTGGATATCCCGGCGGGGCGCTGGTCTTGCTTGCTGGGCGCATCAGGGGTTGGCAAATCCGCCATCGCGCGGCTGATTGCGGGCCTGCCGGGGCCGCAGCGGCTGAAAGGTCGGCTGATCGCCAGAGACGGCCTGCCGCTTGCCGGCACTGTGACAATGATGGCGCAGGGCGAACACCTTCTGCCCTGGGCCGATCTGGTGCAGAATGTGACCATCGGCGCAAGGTTGAGGGGGGCGCAGCCCGATATGGCCCGCGCCCATGCGCTGCTGGCGCAGGTGGGGCTGGCGGGGTTGGAACATCGTCGCCCCGCCGAGCTTTCCGGGGGGCAGGGTCAGCGTGTGGCACTGGCGCGGGTGCTGATCGAGGATGCACCGATCGTGGTGCTGGACGAGCCCTTTTCGGCGCTGGATACGGCAACCCGGCTGGCCATGCAGGACCTTGCGGCAGCCCTGCTCAAGGGGCGCACGGTTATCCTGATCACCCACGATCCGCTGGAGGCCATTCGCCTGTCGGATCGCGCATGGCTGCTGGGGCCTTGTGGGGCAGAGGATCTCGGCTTGCCAGAAGGCGCGACCCCGCGTGATTTTCGTGCGCCCGAGGTTCTGGCAGCGCAGGCGGCGTTGCTGGCGCGTCTGCATCGGAACATCGCATGCGCTGGCTGACCCATTTGCTCCTGCGCGCGATTGCGGCGGCTGGATTTGCGTTGACGTTCTGGCACTTTGTCGTCTGGGCGACGGGCGTCCCCGGGTTCATCCTGCCAGGCCCGGCGCGCGTCGGTGCCGCCCTCTGGGACAAGGCGCCACTTCTGTGGGAACATGCGCAGTTCACAGCCGTCAACCTGCTGACCGGCCTGGCCGCAGGGGTCGCGCTTGGCGTGGTGACGGCGCTGAACCTTGCGCTGTCGCCGGGCGCCCGGGTCTTGCTGCGCCCGATGCTGATCTTCGCGCAGGCCGTACCCGTTTTTGCGCTCGCACCGATCCTGACACTTTGGCTGGGCTATGGGGCGGCCTCGAAGATCGTCATCGTCATGCTGGTGATCTATTTTCCGGTCACCTCGGCCTTCTTTGATGGCCTGATGCGTCTGCCTGCGCCGATGAGCGATCTTGCGCTGATGATGCGTGCCACGCCGCTGCGGCGTCTGGTCCTGCTGCAGGTGCCTCATGCGCTGCCCGCGCTCGGCTCCGGGCTGCGACTGGCGGTGGTCTATGCCCCCTTTGCCGTGATCATCGGAGAATGGGTCGGCGCGTCACGAGGCCTGGGCTACCTGATGCTTTTGGCCAATGGGCGCGGTCAGACGGATCTCATGTTCGCGGCGCTTTTCGTGCTGGCGGCCATCAGTTTCCTGCTTTTTGCAGCTTTGGAGACGCTTGCGAAGGGCATCAGGGCCTGATGGCTGGATGCCGCATCCTCTGTGCTGTCCGAAGGCGATGGCTGTCGCCTTCTCAGCACTGTCACATCGATGGATCGGGGGGCAGTCGGCCCCCGGTTTCCATGTCCTTGGCTGCCGCGCGCCATGTCTGGTGCGACCCAGCGATCGGAGCTTGCGAAGGACCCCGCGGTTCAGATGCCGCGCGGCAGGCCTTCGCGCTCCATCGCTTCGCGCAGCGATTTGGGGCGCATATCGGTCCAGACCGTGTTGATGTGGTCAAGGCAGGCCGCCTTGTCGCCGCGCATGCCTTCCGCCTGCCAGCCCAAGGGGATTTCCTTGTCAGCCGGCCAGATGGAATACTGCTCTTCATGATTCACCACGACAAGATATTCCGGTTCGTTGGTCATCGCATGCCTCTCAGTTGCAAGTGTGATCGGATAGGGTAGGGGCGGGCTGCGTTCCGGCCAGAAGGCCCGAAAGTGTGGCCAGCACCGCCGTTTCGTGCTGATGCAGGAAGAAATGCCCGCCCTCGAACCAGTGGACCTGTCCGAAAGCCGCGCTTTCCTGTTGCCAGCCCGTCAGATCATCGGCGCTGACACGGCTGTCCTGTTGCCCGGCAAAGACATGCAGCGCCGGTTTCAGCGCCAGACCCGGGCGATAGACATAATCGTGCAGCATGGCAAAATCGGCACGCAAGGCGGGCAACACGATCTGCATCAGTTCGTCATGGGCCAGCACATCTTCGGGTGTCCCGCCCAAGTCGCGCAGCCGGTCCAGAAAAGCGGGGGTCGGCAGATCATGCAGCGGCTCGCGGTCCAGCGCGCCGGGCCAACGGCAGCCCGAAGCGACCATGAGCCGGGGCAGGCGCAGATGCATCAGGGTGCAGATCCGTGCCACTTCCAGTGCCAGCACGGCACCCATGGAATGGCCGAAAAACGCGAAATCGCTCGCTCCGTCGGCCGAGATCGCCGCCGCAATCTGCAGGGCGGCCTGGCGCATGTCGCGCAGCGGTGGCTCCAACCGGCGCGGGCCGCGCCCCGGCAGGCTGATGACGGACAGCTCCACCCCGGACCCCAGCCGGGCCGACCACGGCAGAAAGGCAGCCGCATTGCCGCCCGCATAGGGGAAGGCATACAATCGGGTGCGGGCACCAGGTTTCGGCACGCGGATCAACCAGGGCGAGGTCATGCTGCACCTCCTGTCACCTGACCATCGGCCAGTTTGACCACCCGGTCCGCCACCCCGAAATAGGCATCATCATGCGAGATGACGATGACGCCCTTGCCGCGTGCGCGCAGTTCAGGCAGCAGGTCATTGTAGAACACCGCCTTGAAGGCCGGGTCCTGATCGGCAGCCCATTCATCGAACAGATAGAAGGGGCGATCTTCCAGATAGGCCGCCACCAGCGCCAGCCGCTTGCGTTGCCCGGTGGAAAGATCGGTGGTCGAAAGACAGCCGTTTTCCACCCGCACCTTATGCGCCATCTGAAAACGGTGCAGGAAATCGGTGGCGCGCTGCCGCATCCCCGGATCATCGCTGCCGGGCAAATGCGCAAACAGGTGGAAATCCGAAAAGACGGCGGAGAAGGCCTGGCGATAGGCCGGGCGGGCGGCATCGGCCAGCGGCACACCATCGACAAGGATCGATCCCTGATCGGGGGCGTAGAGCCCGCACAGCAGCATGGCCAGCGTGGTCTTGCCGCTGCCATTGCCGCCCAGCAGGAACAGGATTTCGCCGCGCCGGACCGTCAGATCCACGGGCCCAAGCGTAAAGACGCCATCTTCGGCATCAGAGCGGTAGCTGTGCGTCACGCCTTGCAGCGTGATCACCCGGGGCTGCATCGGCTCGGGTGCCGGTTGGGTGCCTTCGGGCAGATCGTCAGCCAGTTGCGAGATACGGCCCAGGGCTATGGCAGATTGCCGCAATGGCGGCAGGCAGATCAGGATCTCGGCCACCGGGCGCACCAGATAGAGCAGGATCAGCACCACCGACAGCAATTCCGCCCCGGACAGGCCGGTGGGACCGAACAGCACCAGCCCGATCACCAGATAAAACAGGCTGTTGCCGATATTGGTGACCCAGACATAAGATGACATGGCACCCACATATTCGCGCGCCACGGAACTGGCCGCCGGGCCAAGGATGCGGTCCAGGAACTGCACCCCGCGGCGGTGGTTCAACTGCAATTCCTTGCTGCCCTCGATCAGCGCGCGCTGATGGATATACAGGTCGTCGATATGGCCACGCAGTCGGGCCAGACGGTGCAGTGGCCCGCGTTCGGCAAGATGAAAGCCAGTGGCGCCCAGCAGCAGACTGGCTAGAACCCAGAGAAATATCCCCATATCCTGCTGGGCCAGATAGGCAAAGCAGCCCAGGGTCAGCAGCACATTCCCAAGGATCAGCGGGATCAGCTGCACCGCTCCGGCAAAGGCATCGATGTCGCGGGTCAGGATGGTGAGCAGAGGCTGCCGCCCGATCTGTTGCAGCCGCAATTGCGGCGTGGCCAGCAAGCGCTGCCCCAGCGACAGGCGCAGATCCAGCACCACCTTCTGGGTCAGGGCGATCAGCCGGGTTTCGGACAGGATGCGCAGCACCATCTGCGCGGCGGCAGCCCCGAAAAACCACAAGGCAAGGGTTGGGCTGCGCAGGTCTGCCTGCAGGGCGCGGCTGATCAGCACGGCCATGGCCGCCGCCGCCCCGCCGCTGGCCAGCCCGAGCAGCACCGCCAAAGCGGCCTGAAACGGCGCGGCGCGGAACAGATGGGCCATCAACGCGATCATGCCGACACCAGAACCAGCGTCAGGACCTCGGTCCTGTCCAGGCGGAAACGGGCCTGATAATCCTGCGCGCCTTGCGCCAGATGCAGCCGATCCCCGGCAATGCCCGTCAACAGCACATCGTGAAACTCCAGCACCCTGGACTGCCGGGCCGAGATGGCCTTGTAGAGCGCCTCCTTGGCCGAAAAGATCAGGGTAAGGAAGGCGGCAAAATCAAGGGTACCGGGGCGCAAGGCAGCTTCGCCCGGGGTCAGGATCATCGGTGCTAGGGCGCGGGCCTGATCGTCGGGCATGATGATTTCGCAATCGACACCAAGGGCGGCATGGTCGCGGCTGACGGCGGCAACGACGCGGCTGTCGCTATGGCTGATCGACCCTGCGGCCCCGGCAGGCCAGACCGGCGCGCGGTCTTGCTGACCCAACCGTTCGGGCAGGCCCGCTGCCCGCAGCGCCAGCGCGGCGCAGATCCGCCCGGCAAGAAACTCGCGTTGGCGTTTGGGCACGGCATTGCGCAGCACGTCGGGAAGGGTGGCGCGGGCCGGACCAAGCGGATCCCCCAGATGCAGCAGCTCTGCCACAGCGCCCATCAGCGGGCCGGGCTGGAACTGCCCTTCACGCCAGAACAATCCAGACAGGCCAAACGGGTTTTCGGTCAACAGCGGAAACAGGGTCATGCCGCCACCAGATAGGGGAAGGCGGGTGTCGTCAACATCTGCCGCAACCGGGTCACCGTTGCCGGGCTGCGATCCGGTGCCGGAGAGAGCCGGTCAAGGATGGTGCCCATCGGTGTGGTGCCGTCGCAGGCGGCATGAACCGCACGCGCCAGCGGATCGGCGGGCAGGGCTGGCACCGGCCATTGGCCCGCGCGGCCACTGTCGGCATAGCGCTGATCGGCACCCAGCACGAAGTTGCGCAGGGGGGTCGTCGCCGGACGGAAGCGCTGTTCCAGAAAGGTCGCATCAATTTCGGCCCGGCTGCGCCGGGCGCCTTTCTGCTGGACATAGAACCACAGCATCGGAGAGGCGTCCTGCATCAGCAGATTGGCCACCTGCCAGCGCGGCAGATCCTCCAACGCATCAAAAGCCTGACGGACCGGGCCTTCGGGCAGTGGCGGGTCCCAGTTGAACTGGCCCGACAGCTTGTCGAACTGGTTCACGCAAGGTTGCAGGATCTGCAAACCGGCGCGGTCGCACATCGCGGCAAGGCTTTGCACGGTATAGCTGTATTCGACGGGTTGCAGCAGGGAATCCGCCACTGCTGGTTCAGGCAGGTCACGTTGCGCCGCCAGAAAACCCGCCATGCTGCCGGGCAGGCGGCCATCGGCGATCAGGTCGCGCGTCATCGCCAGCTCGGCCTCCAGCAGGCCCTGGTGGCCGCGTGCGCCTGACAGCAGGCGAATGGCTTTCTGATAGGCTGTGGTGTGCTGGCGATGATAGTAATTATACACCATCAGCTCCATCACCCCAGCAGGTTTCAGCGCGCGGGCCAGTGTGGCCAGCGGGCGTTCCGGGTCGGCATTGTGATGAATGACGCCCGTGCAGATCACATGATCAAAGCAGGCTTCGTGCAGGGGATCATTCAAGCTGGCCTCCTCCAGTGTCAGGTTGGCAAGGCCCAGTTGATCGGCGGTGTCGCGCGCCACCTGCAGGGAGCGGGTCGAGACATCGGTGCCCAGAACCTGCGCGCCGGGAAAGCGCAGCGCGGTCAGCACCGCCTGATTGGTGCCACATCCCGCAACCCAGATCCGGCCATCTGGCGGG
The DNA here is from genome assembly GCF_036964905.1 of Gemmobacter denitrificans. Lineage (NCBI taxonomy): Bacteria > Pseudomonadati > Pseudomonadota > Alphaproteobacteria > Rhodobacterales > Paracoccaceae > Gemmobacter > Gemmobacter denitrificans. The sequence goes on along the minus strand of NZ_JBALHR010000015.1, from coordinate 41,242 downwards.
ATGCGTCGGCCGCTGAAATCCCCCACTTCCTGCGCGATGAAACGCGGCACAAAGCCCGGATCGCCGATCTGCGGCAGCACCATGGGCAACCAAGGGTAATTGAACCTGCCGTAGAAATCACGGTTGATCCGATCAATCTCGGCGGCGTCCATCTGGTGGCTGGCGTTGAACAGGTCGGTGATGTCGCTCATCTGGTCCCTTCCAGCATCGGGTGCAGGCTGTTGATCGCATCGGTCAGAGCTGTCAGGTGCGGTGTTTGCAGGATCGAGAAGTGATCCCCCGGCAGGCAGACGACAGAGGCCTTCGGCATCAGATGCAGCCAATCGGTGCGGCGCTGCGCCACCGTGCCCTGACCTTCGGCAAGGATCAGGCAGGTGGGCGGGGCCGCAGCGGGCAGGGGCCGGGGTTGCCAGCGTGCCATCGCCTGACTGTTGCGCGAAAAGGCACGTGACAGCCGGGCCAGATAGGGATTGGCGGCAAGCGTGTCCTCGGGTAGCAACCCCAGATGCTTGCGATGGGTGATCTCGGCCAGAAAGTCAGCCTCGGCTTGTCCTGCGTTGATCGGGCCAACTGTCAGGGGGGCGGGCGGGTCGATCAATGTCAGGTCCAGCACGCGGTCCGGGGCGATGCGGGCCATGGCATAGGCCACCAGCCCCCCAAAGGACCAGCCTGCCAGCGAAAACCGCCCTTCAACCAGTTGCAGATAGGCGCGGGCGCGGCTGTCGATATCCAGATCCGGCGCAGCGGGATCGGCGAGAGCCGCATCCTCGATGGCCAGAACCGGGCGGCCCGGTGCGACTTGCGCCGCCAGCGCGCGATAAGAGACGACATCACCGCCGATCGGGTGGATCAGCACCATCGGCGGGCCGGCCCCGTCACGCAGGGTCAGCGGGCCTTGTGCGGGTGCAGGGGCGGCCAGCGCAGCCTTGGCGTCGTTTACGGAAAACCGCCCCGACAGCAGGCTGGCGGGCAGGTCATATCCCTGTCTGGACAGAGCTTCCAGCACGTCGAGGCCCAGCAGGGAATCGCCGCCCAGATCGTAGAACGATGCGTCCGGGTCGATGTCATCCAACCCAAGGAAGCGGGCAAAGACCCCTGCAATGTCAGAGGTATCCTCTGACGATGCGGCGGGCGGGGCCGGGTTCAGGCTGGCCAGCGGCAAGGGCGAGACGATCAGGCGCGGCAATCCCAGCCGCAATGCGTGCTGAAACACCTGCCAGCCCTCGGCCTCGGACAGCGCACCATCCTCCAGCGCGCGGGCCAGATCGGTCATCTTGCCGCTGCCCTGCGCCAGCCGGGCCGACATGCCGATACCGCGCCAGGCAGGCCAGTTGACCGACAGCAGGCGCGGGCCCTGGGGTGATGGCCAATCTTCGCTTCCCATTTCGGCGCATGCGTCAAGCCAGGCATTCGCGGCAGCATAATCCGCCTGGCCCGCCACGCCCACCACCGCCGAAAGCGAGGAACAGAGCAGGATGAAATCCTCGGTCAGGGGGGCCAGATGGCGCAGGATCGCCTTGGCCCCGGCGCGTTTAGGGGCAAGGGTCGCGGCCAGGGCCTTGGGCTGCATCACTTGCACGACGCCCCCGCCCGGCAGGCCTGCGGCATGGATCACCCCTGCCAGCGGTTGACCGTTTCGGCCACGCGCAAAGGCTGCCACCGCTGCGGTATCCGTGATGTCGAGCGAAAGGCCCGTGGTGCCGGGAATGGCCCGTCCGCTGCGCGAGGCCAGAATGACCTCGGTGCCGGGAGTTTGCAGCAGGCAGCGCGCCAGCGATTGCGCGATACCGCCGCTGCCACCGGTGATCAGGTAGCAGCCGGGGCGGATCGTCAGCCCGCTTTCGGCGGCGGGCGCGACTGTGCTGCTGCCCGCCAGCCAGAGCTTGCCCCGCCGCAGCATGTAATGCGCAAAACCGGTGCCAGGCAGATCGGGCAAGGCGGCCCCCGGATCCGCCGCAACCAACCGCACGGTCAGCCCCGGCAGTTCTGCGGCCACCGCGCGCAGGAAACCGGAAATCATGGCCAGATCGGGCGGCAACTGCCCGTCGGCATCGGGTTGGGCGCGAAGGGTAAGGGTTCGGCCTGCCCGGGCCATTGCGGCGCCCTTGTCGCGCAGGAGGGGCAGAAGGGTGTCCGGCCAATCGGGCTGCAGATCCAGCACCAGCCCGGCCTCTGACATGCAGGCGGCAGGGATCGCGACGCGCTGCCAGACAGGAGCGCGGAACCAGTCATCCCAGGGCAGACGGCGCAAATCGGGCGTTGGCGCGGCCCCCGGCAGGGCCGCCGGGTGCAGATGATCCGTCAGATCAAACGGGCGTGGGGGGAGATCCCAGGCCGCAGGCACCTGACTGCGTGGCAAGCGGCTGGCGGGAAGCCCGGCCAGCCATGCCTCGGCCACGGCCCGGGTGCCCTGTGGGCTTGGTCCATCCCGCAAGTCGGGACTGACGGGCTGAACGGCATGCAGCAGGGCGATGGCCTCCTCGGCGCTGGTGCAGCAGATCGCAGCGCGGAAGGCACTGTCCCGCGCCCCGCGCAAGCAGGCAGCAGCAAGCGCGGGCAGGCTGGCCCCGTGTTCCAGCCGTTGTGCAAGGGAACGTGCCTGCATCTGCACCAGCGCAGCTGTGCGGCCGTGCAACACAAAGACCTGGCTGCCCGCTGGCGGAAGGGGCGGGGCATCCGGTGCCGGCGCCAGCACCAGATGCGCATTGGTGCCCCCCATGCCGAAGCTGGATACCCCTGCATAGGGTCGATCCTGTGGCCAGGGCGCCGCAGCGCCCTGCACGCGCAAAGGCAGGCGGGCAAAGTCGATGGCGGGGTGGGGCGCGGCAAAACCCAGCGTGGGTGGCAGCGTCCGATGCAGCAGTGCCAGCACCACCCGGATAAGCCCCGCCACTCCGGCCCCTGCGCCCATATGGCCGATCTGGCTTTTGATCGAGCCGATGGCGATAGCGCCCTGTGGCCCCGGCCCATAGGCCTGGGCAAGCGCCTCGACCTCGATCGGGTCCCCAAGCGCAGTGGCTGTTCCATGCGTCTCGACATAGCCCAGCCCTTCGGCGCCGATGCCCGCCTGCGCCATGGCGGCGCGGATTACCTCGGTCTGCGCCGTGGCAGAGGGGGCCGTGAACCCCACCTTGTTGCTGCCGTCATTGTTGATGGCCGATCCTTTGATGACCGCCAGAACCCGGTCGCCTGCCGCAAGGGCGGCCGACAGCGGGCGCAACACCACAAGACCCCAGCCATTGGCAGGCACTGTGCCATTGGCCGCCGCCGAAAACGGCGCACAATGGCCGTCGGCGGAAAAGATATGTCCGGGCTGATGCTGATAGCCATCCAGCGTTGTGAGCGAGATGTTGCAGCCACCCGCCAGCATCGCCTCGGCCTCGCCCGCGCGCAGGGCCTGACAGGCCTGATGCACAGCCACCAGCGAGGACGAACAGGCGGTCTGCACTGTCAGTGCCGGGCCGCGCAGATCCAGAAGATGCGCGATGCGGCTGGCCAGAAAGTCCTTTTCCTGCAGCAGGGCCAGAGCATAGGCAGAGATATCCTCTGCGCCATTGCGCAACAGCGTCTGATGATAGGTATTTTCGCTGCTGCCGACGATCAGGCCGATGCGCAAGGCCGCGGCATCCAGCCCGGCATGATCCAGTGCCTGAACCGCCCCCATCAGCAAATGCCGTTGCTGCGGGTCCATCAGGCCCGCTTCGCGCGGGGGAATGCGGAAATGATCGGCATCGAAGGCCAGAGGCCGCGCCAGCGAGGAGACCGCATTCACATGGCCTGGCCCTTTCGACTCGCCTAGGCGAATGGCCGAGCGGCCTTCACGGATCATCTGCCACAAATCGGCCAGATCATCGGCACCCGGCAGGCCTGCGGCCATGCCGACAATCGCGATGTCGCCCGACCTGTCGCCAGAGGGCGGTGACAGGTGCGAAGGCGCCTGCGGTGCAGGATGCAGGCTGTCGATATGCCGGGCCAGTTGCGCCAAAGTCGGATGGCGGAAGAATTCCACCAATGCCAGATCGGGGGCCAGATCCTGCCGTGCCAGGGCATGGACCTTCATCAGCGCAAGCGATCCTGCACCGGCATCGAAGAAATGCAGATCCGGCTCCGGCGCATGCCCGAGAACCTGCGCAAACAAGCCGGACAGCCGCTGAAGGGTGTCGGTGGCAGGCAGGGCAGGGATGGGCGATGTGGGCTGGTTCGGGACGGAAAGGCCCGCAATCAGTGCGGGTTTGTCCAGCTTGCCGTTCGGGGTCAGCGGCATCGCAGGAACCGCGATCAGACGCGCAGGGCGCATATGGGCGGGCAGGGCATCGGCCAGCCGCTGATGCAGATCGGGGGTCAGGGGCGTGCCGGTATAAAAGGCCAGAAGCTGCCCCTCATGCAGCGCCACGGCTGCCGCCTGCACGCCGGGCAGGGCGCAGAGCGCTACCTCCACCTCGCCCGGTTCGATACGGAACCCGTTCAGTTTGACCTGATCGTCAAAGCGCCCGAGATAGGCCATGTCGCCGTCGGGCAGGCGCAGGGCGCGGTCGCCGGTACGATAGCAGGGTTGGCCGTTCAGCGGGGCAAAGCGGCTGGCGGTCAGGTCGGGGCGGTTCAGATAACCCTGGGTGACGCAGACGCCCTGAATGACAATCTCGGCCTCTTCGCCCGGTGCGGCCTCGCGCCCATCGGGATGCAGCAGGCGGATGTCTGCCCCCTGCATCGGGCGCCCGATGACCATGGCGCCGCGCCAATCGGGCACGCCGGTTGTGCGGCTGGCCCAGGCGGTGATGCAGCCAACGGTGGCCTCGGTCGGGCCATATTCATTCACGATCTGTGCGTTGGGCAGCACGGCCAGCACAGAATGCGCCAGATGGCTGGGCAGTTGTTCCCCCCCGACCACCAGAAGATGCGCCGCCGCGCTGCTGCGCCCCCCCGCATAAGACAGGAAGGCCACCAGGTGCGAGGGCGTCAGTTTGAACAGCAAAGGGTCGGGGCCAAGGGCCAGATCGGTCAGCGCCAGCAGATCGGCCCCGGGAAGAATGATCGCGGGCAAACCCTGGCACAAGGGGCCAAGCAGGCTGGTCACGGTAGCGTCAAAGTTCAGCGAGGTGCTGACAACCGCCCCCTGCAAGGGCAAGGGGTCGAAATAGCAGGTGGCAACATGGTCGATGTAATTGGCCAGTGATCTGTGATTGACGCAGACCCCTTTGGGCTGGCCGGTGGACCCGGAAGTATAGATCACATAGGCCATGGCCTCGGGTGCATCAGTGGGCCAGGGCATCTGGCCGTGATGGCCCAGGGGCGGCACCACACGCAACCCGGGGGGCAGGTCTTCGGCCTCGGTCGCGATCACCAGCCGCAGCCCGGCATCCTGCACCATGAAATTGCGCCGGGCGGGCGGGTAATCGGGATCCAGCGGGACATAGGCAGCACCCAGCCGCAGGATGGCCAGCAGCCCCACCAGAAGTGAGACGCCGGGCCGCAGCGACAGGCCGATGCGGTCGCCCGGCTGTGCGCCCTGTTGCTGCAAGGCGGAAGCCAGCGCGGCCGATTGGGCATCCAGCGCTGCAAAGCTGAGCTGATCCGCGCCCGAGATCACCGCAGGTGCGTCAGGCCATTGCGCGATGGCGCGGCCGATCCGTGCCATCAGGCCGAGCGGATGCTCCAGCCCCGACAGATCCTGCAGGCCATTGGCAAAGGCACGGGCGGTCTGGCTGAACAGGGTTTCGATCCTGTCCACCATCGCCGGATCGAACAGGGCCAGATCATGTTCGATCTGGCAAGACAGGCCCGTTTCGGTGACGGTGGCGAAGAGGGTCAGCGGAAAGCGCGGGTCCACCTGCGTGGGGGGCACAAAACGCGCAGGCAGGCCGGGCAGGTGATAGTCGGTGTTTTCCAGCACGAACATCGTTTCGAACGGTGCGCCATGCTGGCCCGTCGCCCGCAGATCGGCCACCAGATCATCATAGGCCACATCATGCGCGCGGCGCATCGCCTGCACCTCGGCATCGACATGGGTCAGCAGATCGTCGGGGCTGAGGGTCGGATCCAGATCCAGACGGCAGATCTGGGTGTTGACGAACATGCCCACCACCGCCTCGTGCCCCGGTGGACGCAATCCGACCGGCAGGCCGATCGACAGGCGCCGCCCATGACCCGCGCGTGTCAGCGTCAAGGCATAGACGGCGAGCAGCAGGGAGAACAGCGATTGCCCGCGCGATCTTGCCAGATCCTGCAATCCGGTCTGCACTGCGGGGGGCAGCAGAAAATGGCGCAGCCGCCCCGACATTGGCGCAGGCAGATGCAGGGCCGGGCTGGTCCGATCGGGCGCGATGCCCAGGCTGTCCAGCCGGTCCTGCCGCCGTGCCTGGTATCCCGGGCTGGCAAACTCTGTGGCCTGTATCAGCGGATAGCCGGAATAATCCGGTGCGGGCGGCAGATCCTGTCCACGATAGAGCGCGGCCAGATCCTGCAGCAGGATGTTCAGCGCAGCACCATCCACCACGATATGATGCACCAGCAGCAAAAGCCGCGACCCGATCATGCCGGCGCGCAACAGACAGCCGGAATCCAGATCGAAGGCGCGGGCAAAGAAGGTATCCTCGCTGTCAGGCTGTTCCAGCTCCAGCGGACGGGGTGGGGTGATCTGCACCTGCAATGTGCCCTCCACCTCGGCAAAGCGGGCGCGCAATACGGCATGGCGGGCAAACAGTGCCATCAGCGCGGAACGCAGCGCGGCCGGATCGGGCGGCGCGTCGAAGTCAAAGCGCAGCGGGATGGAATAGGCGGTTGAGTCGGGCTGCATCTGCTGGGCCAGCCAAAGCCGCCGCTGTTCCGAAGCGGCGGGATAGGTCTGTTGCGCTGGCGGCAGGATGGGATGCGCGGCAGTTTGGCGTCGGGTCTGTGCGTTGCGATGCAGTTCGGCCAGCGGCGTTGCTGAAAGCAGATCGGTCAGGCTGACGTGAAGCCCCTGTCCGCGCCACTCGGCGGCCAGCCGCGCGGCGGTGAGCGAGTCGCCCCCCAGCTGCAACAGGCTCTGGCCGGGGGGAATCTCGCCTTCCCAGGGGCGGGCAGCACCGGCGGTCAGCGCGCTGCGGTCGAGCTTGCCATTGGCGGTCAGCGGCAGGCGGGGCAGGAAGGTAAAGTTTTGCGGCACCATGTAATCGGGCAGGCTGGTCGCCAGATCGCGCCGCAGATCGCCGGGGTTCAGACCGGGTTCGGCCACCAGAAAGGCACAGAGGCGCCCGGCCTGCAGCGCCACCGCCGCCTGGGCGATCTGGGGATGCGCCAGAAGGCGGGCCTCGATCTCGGTCAGTTCCACCCGGTGACCGCGCACCTTCACCTGCTGGTCCAGCCGCCCGCCACAGTGCAGGACGCCTTCATGCCAGCGCGCCAGATCGCCGCTGCGATAATAACGCTGGCCATCCAGATGGATGAATTTCGCGTCCGTTTCCGAAGGTTGGTCCAGATATCCATTGGCCAGACCGCTACCGCCGATCAGCAACTCGCCCCATACCCCTGGCGCGACGGGTTGCATCGTGTCGGGGTCCACCACCAGAACCGGCGTGTCGCGCAGCGGTTTGCCGATGGGCACGGTGGTAGGGTGATCGGGGCCTGCCCAATCGGCCGCAAGCATCCGATGTGTCACGGCGAAAGTGGTGCATTCGGTGGGTCCATAGCCGTTGACCAACACCAGCGGACTGTCGCGCCGTACGGAAAACAGGCGGTGCAGATGGGTGGCGCTGGCCGCCTCGCCACCCAGAACGGCCCAATTCAGCGCAAGCAGACTGTGGGGGCGCAGATCGGCCAGAAGGTGAAACAGGCTGGTTGTGAAAAAGGCGCCGGTCACCTGCCGGTCCCGCAGACGTTCGGTCAGAAGATCGGGGTCCAGCCCGGCCTGCTGATCAAAGGGCACCAGCGTGGCGCCGTTCAGCAATGCGCCCCAGATTTCGAAATTCAGCGCATCAAAGGCCGGGTTGGCCAGAAGGGCGATCCGGTCTTGTGCGGTGATTGGCACATAATCCGGGGCCAGCGCCATACGCAGGATGCCAGCCTGCCCGATCTGCATCAGTTTGGGTGTACCGGTGGTTCCAGATGTATGAAAAAGGCAGGCCGGTTTCTGCGGGTCGGCAGCCGGAAGCGTCACTTCTGGCGCGTCTTGCATCTTCTCCAGGTCGGCCCAGGGACCGGGCGGCAAGGCAGGAAGGCCGGGATCGGAAAGGACAAGGCGCGCGCCCGACCGTGCCAGCAGGTTGGCCAGCCGTTCTGACGGTTGCGCTACCCCGAGCGGAAAATACTGCGCCTGCGCCTTCAACACCGCCAGAATGGCCACAACCAGCGCCGCCGATCGTTGCATCCGCAGGCCCACCACCATGCCGGGACGCAAACCTTGCGCCACCAATGCGCGGGCCTGCGCGTCGCTGGCCGCATCCAGTTGGCGATAGGTCAGGCAACCCTCAGGCGTGCTGTCGATGGCGATATGATCCGGGGTCCGGGCGACCTGCGCTGCAAAATGGGCCAACAAGTTTGTCATCATTTCCTCCTGCCGGGCATCAGCTGCCCCGCCAAGACCCTGGCGATGATCCGCGCGATGCGGCGCACGTCATCGCCTTCCAGCATGGTCGAATGGTCGCCCGCCGTGCATTTGAACAGGAACGGCCCTTTGGCCCGCATCTGCCAGAAAAAGCGCAAAAAGCGCAGTTGCGGGCGGCTACGGCCCCGGATCGCCTGAATCAGGATCACGCGCCCCTCGCTGCGGCGAAAGTTCCAGCGGCGTGACGCAAGCGTGTTGTGATTGTAGATGCGGTGATACTGGTCGATCTGGGCGTCGTCGATGCCGGGGAACATGCCGTTATAGGTGATCAGTTTGGCGCGGAATTCGGCAGCATCCGAAAGGGTCTCGTTCCCGGTGATCGCCGGATCGTCGGAGCCGAGTGCATCCAGCATCACCGCCGTTGCCGTGTCATGTCCGGCAAGATGCAGGCGGCGCACCATTTCATAGGCGACCATCCCGCCGAATGAGGCGCCGGTGATCACCATGGGCCGGTCCAGCAGATCGTCGATCAGCCCGATATAGTGATCGGCCATGGCACCGATATCGGGCAGCATGTCGTCCCCAGGATAGATCCCGACTGACTGGATGCCCCAGACGCCATGATCCGCAGGCAGTTCCTTGGCCAGCGACAGATAGGCAAAGGCCGTGCCGCCGCCCGGATGGATGCAGACGACATTCACCGCGCCCGCGCCCTTGCGGAAGCAGATCGGGTTCTGCGGCCGCTGTCGTTCACGGCCAGCCCGCAACACGGCCCCCAAAGCCTCGATCGTGGGATGGGCGATGATTTCGGTCACGGCCAGCGCGGTGCCCAGTTCCGCATTGATGCGATGCACGATCTTGATGGCAGAAAGCGAGGTACCGCCAATATCGAAGAAATTGTCGCGCAGGCCGATATTGGGATGCAGCAGGACCGAGGACCAGATGTTGTAGAGCTTCAGTTCCAGATCGTCGCGCGGGCTGGCGGTGTTGACCTGTCGGCCCGGTGCCGGTGCCAGCGCCACCAGCGCACGGCGGTCGATCTTGCCACGATCGGTCAGCGGCAGGGCGTCCAGCCAGACATAGCGGTGCGGCATCATGTAGCTGGGCAGCCGCAGGGCCAGAGCGGCTTTCAGCGCAGGTTCCATCAGGACAGTATCCTGCCCGGGTTCCGCCACCACAAACGCGACCAGACGTCGGCTGCCGTGATCGATCGCCTCCACGAAGGCGGCCTGAATGCCGGGCTGTGCCAGCAACACCGCCGAGATTTCCTGCGGTTCGATCCGATAGCCGCGGATCTTCACCTGAAAATCGGTGCGACCCAGGCATTCCAGCCGGCCGTCCGGGCGCCAGCGCGCCAGATCGCCCGTGCGATACAGCACCTCATGCCCCGGCTTGGCGAAGGGGTTGGGCACGTATTTTTGCGCGGTCAGATCGGGGCGGCCCAGATAGCCGGGGCCCAGAAAGGGGCCCGAGAGGCACAGTTCACCCACGGCCCCTTCCGGCAAGAGCCGCCCGCGTTCGTCCAGAATATAGACGCAGGTATTGGGCACCGGGCGCCCGATGGGGGCAGTTGCGGTTTCATGGGGTTGCAAGACCGCACACACCGTGATCACGGCGGCTTCGGAAGGGCCATAGATATTGGCCAGCGGCAGACCGCATCCTTCGGGCAGGCAATAGCCTTGCAGCCTGTCCCCCCCTGTCGAGACCGACCGGACCGAGGTCGGCAGCCGCAGGCCCGCGCCGCACATCGCCTCCATCAATCCGGTGGGAAGCCAGAAATGGCTGGGCTGGTGATGATCCAGCGCCGCCTGCAGGGCAGTGACATCGGTCAGATCTTCTGCGTCCAGCAGGATCAACCGGCCCCCGACACTCAGCGCGGGCCAGATTTCCCACATGATCGCATCAAAGGCCGGATTGGCAGCGACGGTCTGGCTGCACCGCGCGTCCATGCCAAAATCACCAGCCTGCCAGCGGCACATGTTCAGCAGGCCCAGATGCGTGTTCAACGCGCCTTTGGGCGCCCCGGTCGTGCCAGAGGTATAGACGATATAGCTGATCGGGTTGATCCAGGGTTCTGGCGTGGTGGCGGGCAGATCGCGCCAGGCTGCATCCATGTCCAGCGCCAGCGCACCGGGCAGGGCCAGCAGATCGGCGCGATCCGACAGGGTCAGCAACAGGCGGCTGTTGCTGTCTTGCAAGATGCCCGTCACGCGGTCCAGCGGGACATCCGTCGGCATCTGCACGAAAGCGGCACCGGCCCGGTTCACCGCCAGGATCGCTTCGATCATCGCGGCATTGCGCCCGGTGGCCACGGCCACCGCATCACCTGCCTGAACACCCAGGGCGCGCAGATGGTGTGCCAGCCGGTTGACCCGCCCATTCAGCGCGGCATAGGTCAGTTCTAGCCCATGCCAGATGACCGCCACCGCATCCGGCGTCGTGTCGGCAAAATGTGCCACCAGCGCATGTGGCTCGGGCGGGTTTGGCCCGTCATCGCGGATCGGCCCCGTGCCAAGCGCCAGAAGCTGGTCCCGTTCGGTGGCCGAGACGAGCGGCAGGTCGGTCAGCGGGGTGTCCGGCGCAGCGGCAATCCCCTCCAGCACCGACAGGAAGGCGCGATTGTACCGCGCGATGGTGGCGGGGGCGAACAGGTCTGTGGCATAGGTCCAGCCCAGAGCCATTTCGGTGCCATTGTCCACCAGACCCAGCGACAGTTCGAACTTTGTGCTGGCCATGGCGGTTTCGGTCACCTCGAAGCGCACAGGCCCCGGGCGCGGTGTGGCATCAGTCTGCGTCGGCGTCTGCACCAGGGTAAAGGCCAGTTGCACCAGCGGCGCATGTGACAGGCTGCGCGGAGGGTTCACCTGCTCCACGATCATTTCGAAAGGCAGATCCTGATGTGCCAGCGCGTCTGAGATCTGACTGCTAGCATGGGCCAGGAAATCGACAAAGCGTTGATCCGGCAACGGGCGCAGGCGCAGCGGCAGGGTGTTGACCAGAAATCCGACCATCGATTTCAATTCGTCCCGTTCGCGCCCTGCAACTGGTGTGCCGATCACCATATCCTCGCTGCCGGTCTGGCGGTGCAGAAAGGCGGCCCAGGCGGCCAGAAGCAGCGTGAACAGCGACACACCTTGCGCCCGTGCCAGATTGCGCAGCGCGGCGGCCAGCACTGACGGCACATGGTCGGCCAGTTGCGCCCCTGACCCGCTGAGCACGGGCGGGCGCGGGTAATCGCAAGGCAGGTCGTGCAGATCCGGGGCGCCGTGCAGGGTGCTGCGCCACCAATCGGCCAGCGCCGGGCCGCGGCTGGCCAGCATCCGGCGCTGCCAGCGGGCATAATCGGTGAATTGCAGCGCGGGCGGCGGTAGCGTCGCCCCGTGATACAGAGCGATCAATTCCTCAAGCAATACGGAATTCGACCAGCCATCCGTCGCGATGTGGTGCAGCGTCAGCAGCAGGCGGTGATCCTCTGGCGCCAGACGGACCAACACCGCCCGCAGCATCAGATCGCGGGTCAGGTCAAAGGGGCGCTGCGCCTCGGCCTCGGTCAGCGCCGCCAGCTCAGACCCTGACATCTGCCAGACCGGCAGGGCAAAGGCGTAGTCGGTCACGGTCCGCTGCGTGACACCGGCGGGGCCTTCGTCAAACACGGTGCGCAAGACGGCGTGCCGGTCCAACAGCCGGGCCAGGGCCCGCTCCAGCGCCGCGATATCCAGTGGTCCGGTCAGACGCAGCATGAAGGGCACGTTGTAAAGCCCGGCGGCATTCTCCATTCGGTCGATGACCCAAAGCCGGCTTTGCGAATAGGACAGGGGCTCCGGGCTGTCATCGGGCGTGGTTTGGGGCAGGATCGCGTCGTGCTGCTGGCCTGCATCTTCGGCCAACCGTGCCAGCCAGTCCACCAGCGCGTCCCGTTGCCCCTTGATCCGTACCAGCAGGTCAGGCGGCACGCCGCCCTTGGCCTGTACCGCCAAGCGCCCCTCGCGGAGCGAGAGATGCACCCCGTTTGTACGGGCATCATGCAGAAGATCGGCGAGGCTCATAGCAGGATCATTTCTGTTTCTGACAAGTCAAGGTCCGGGGTAAGGCTGTCGCGGATGCCCTCCACCGCCTGTGCAAGGCTGGCGATATCGGGTGCCGCCAGGAAGGTGCGCAACGAGATCACCACCCCGCAGTCCCTTTGCACCCGGGCCAGCATCCGCAACACATTGAGGGAATGGCCGCCAAGCGCGAAGAACGATACGTCGCGACCGACCTGATCCACCTGCAGCAGATCCGCCCATATCCGCGCCAACATGCGTTCTGTTTCGGTGCGCGGTGGCAGGAAAGGCGTGTCGGGCGGTGTGGGATCGGGCAGGGCGCGGCGGTCCACCTTGCCATTGGCATTCAGCGGCAGGGCAGGCAGCGCAACCAGATGCGCCGGGATCATCTGATCGGGCAGGCGACGGGCCAGCCGCGCGCGCAAGGCGATCGCGTCGCCATCCCAGCCGGTCAGCCAGGCCACCAGCATCGCTTCGCCCGCCGGATCGGGGCGCGCCATGACCACCGCTTCGGCCGCGCCATTGGCCAGAAGGGCCGCCTCCACCTCGCCCAGTTCGACGCGCATGCCGCGGATCTTCACCTGATCATCGGCCCGGCCCAGATAATCTATCGTCCCATCGGGCAGGAACCGTGCCAGATCGCCGGTGCGATACAGCCGCGATCCCGGCGGGCCGAACGGATCAGGCACGAAGCTGGCGGCTGTGAGGTCGGGCCGGTTCACATAGCCGCGCGCCAACGCAATGCCGCCGATGAACAGATGCCCGGCCACGCCCGGCGGCAGCGGGTTCAGCGCCTCGTCCAGCACATGCATCTGCACATTGGCAATGGCGCGTCCGATGGGCACGGTCTGGCCGCTGTCCTCTGGCCGACAGGTGAAGGCGGTCACATCCACTGCCGCCTCGGTCGGGCCATAGAGATTGTGCAACCCGCAGCCCGGCAGGGCTGCATGAAAGCGGTCTTGCGTGGCGCGGGTCAGCGCCTGGCCAGAACAGATCACCGCGCGCAGGCTGGCACTGTCGGCGGGGTTGGTCACGGCCAGGAACACATCCAGCATCGGTGGTACGAAATGCGCCACGGTGATGGCACGGCTGCGGATCAGGTCTGCCATATAGGCAGGGTCCAGATGGCCGCCGGGCCGGGCGATCACCATGCGCGCGCCGGTCATCAGCGGCAGGATCAGTTCCCATACCGAGACGTCAAAGCCGTAGGGGGTCTTTTGCGCCACGGTATCGGCGGGGCCGATGTCGTAAGCCTCGGCCATCCAGAGCAACCGGTTCACGATGGCCCGATGCGCCACACCCACGCCCTTGGGTCGCCCGGTGGAGCCGGACGTGAACAGCACATAGGCCAGCGCCTCGGCGCCCGCTTGCGCTGCGGGGTTGCTGTCCGGGCCGCTGATCGGGGCGGCCAGCGACAGAACTTCACCCGGCAGGTCAATCCCCTCAGCACCCGGACCGATCAGGGTCAGCACGGGCTGTGCATCCTCGATCATCATCGCCAAACGCTCGGCAGGGGCATCGGGTGGCAGCGGCAACCAGGCGCTGCCCGCCTTCAGAATGGCCAGGATCGCCACGATCATCTCGACCGAGCGGTTGGTGCACAGGCCCACGACCCGATCCACCCCGGCCCCCAACCCGCGCAGGTGATGCGCCAGCCGGTTGGCCTTTGCATTGAGCGCGGCGAAGCTGAGGGTTTCGTCGGCACATTCGATCGCAATCGCCTCGGGATGCGCCGCCACACAGGCTTCGATCCGCGCGGTCAGTGTTTCGCCCGGGTCGAGATCGGGGCGGGATGTCTCATTCCAGGCACGCAAACGCGCCTGATCTTCGGGCAACAAGGCCATATTGGCCAAGGCCTCGGGGTCGTCGGCCAGATGCTGCAGGCCGCGCAGATAGGTATCGGCCATCCGCCGTACCGTATCGGCGTCCATCCGTCGCGGATCGGCGGCAAAGTTCATTACCAACTGGCCGCCCTGCGCGATGGCATTGACCACAAGCGCAAAATTGGTGGCCTCAAAGCTGGTGACATCCTGAACGCCGCTCTCGCCGGGTGCCACCAGCGACAGGACATGGAAGTCGATGAAGTTGAAGATCACGTCAAACAGCGGCAAGTGGCCACGATCTTCGACGATCTGCGCCAGCGGGTAAAACCGGTGGCGCATCAGCTCCAGCTCAGAGGCGAACAGGCGGCGGATCATCGTTTGCCAGCTTTCCGGCACCAGATGCATCCGCAGCGGCAGAGTGTTCAGAAACAAGCCCAGAACCTTTTCGGCATCGGGTGCTTCGGTGCGCATATGGCTGACAAGTCCGGTCGTCACATCCCGCGTCGCAGCCCATTGCGCCAGCATCTGCATATGCACCGCCAGCAACAGGCTGCGCAGCGGCAGGCCCAGCCGGTCGGCCAAAGAGCGCAGCCGCATCTGCAACCCGTGATCCACGGTGATGGAGATCGGTGCAAAGGGCGCATCGGTCTGGCGCGGCGGTGGCAGGACCAGCGGGCTTTGCCCTGCGAGCCTGTCGGCCCAGAAGGCGCGTTGCGCAGGGGCGGCCACCGCCTGCATTTCGGCCGCGATGCTGGCTGCGAAATCCGATGCCAGGGGCGGCAGGGCAACCTGTTCTCCCCGGCGCAACTGCGCCCAGACCGACAGCAATTCCACCTGAAGGCTCGCCACGCTCCAGCCATCCAGAATGGCATGATGCAGGCCCAGAGTGATCTCCAACTCTTCCGGCCCCAGCAGATGCACCGCCACTCGTACCAGCGGCGCCAAGTCCAGCGGGATGGGCCGCGCCTTCTCGGCCGCGATCGCTTCGGCCAGCAGGGCGCGTTGCACCGGCGCAGGCAGGGTGGACAGATCGGTGATCTGCAGTGGTACTTCGGCGCTGCGCTGCACCACCTGCATGGGGCGGCTGAAACGCATCAGGTCGAACCGCGTGCGCAGGATCGGGTGGCGTGCCACGATCAGCGCCAGAGCCTGTCGGAAACTCGCCTCATCCCAAGGCAAGCGCAGACGGAAACTGAACACATCGTGATACACCGCCGCCGCGCTGTCGGCCTCGGCATGGAAGGCCATGCCAAGTTGCAACCGTGTCATCGGCCACAGGGCCTCTGCCCCTTCCGGCATCTGGGCGCGGTCCCCTTCCGACAGGGGCGGCTGGGGGAGGGCAGCGGTCTCGCCCTCATCGGCCTGCACCAGCGCCGCGATGGTCTGATGGCGGAACAGGCTGGCCAGACTGAGGCTGATCCCCTGTTCCCGCGCCCGCGCCGACAGGGTGACCGCGCGCATGGAATCCCCCCCTGACGCAAAGAAATTGTCATGGATGCCAATGCGGTCACGCCCCAGAACTTCGGACCAGAGCGCGGAGAGGGCGGCCTCACGCGGGGTGCGCGGCGCCACATGATCCGGCATCGCGGCGGCCTGGGGTTCGGGGAGGGCGGCGCGATCCACCTTGCCATTCGCCGTCAGCGGCAGCGCCTCCAGCGCGACAAATCCGGCAGGCACCATGTAATCGGGCAGGCGGGTCGCCAGCGCCGCCCGCAGTTCGGCCTCAGACAGGGGCGAACAATGCCACGCCACCAATCGCCCATCGCGGGCCAGCACAACGGCGGCCCGCACCAAGGGCAGGGCGGTCAAGGCGGCTTCGATCTCGCCGGTTTCGATGCGGAAACCGCGGATCTTGACCTGCTGATCGGCCCGGCCCTGATAATCCAGCCGCCCATCCGCCAATTCGCGTGCCAGATCGCCGCTGCGATAAAGCCGCGTGCCGGGCGGGCCATAAGGATCAGGCACGAAGCGTTCTGCCGTCAGAGCGGGCCGGTTCAGATAGCCGCGCGCCAGCCCCGGCCCGGCCACGAACATTTCGCCCGGAACGCCGATCGGCAACGGCTCCATCGCCGCATCGAGCAGGCGCACCTGAAGGTCGGGGATGGGCTGGCCGATGCTGCCGATGGCCTGAAGCGGGTGGTGCAGCCGCTGCCAGGTCACATGCACTGTGGTTTCGGTGATGCCATACATATTCACCAGTTGCGGCATCTGATCGCCATGCGCCTCGAACCACGGCGTCAGGCCGGCGGGATTCAGCGCCTCGCCGCCGAATATCACCCATTTCAGGGCCAGTTTTCCCGCTTCCGGCTGTGCCAGCCGATGTGCAGCCAGTTGGGCAAAGGCCGAGGGCGTCTGATTCAGTACCGTCACGCCCTCTTCCAGAAGCAGCCGGTGAAAGGCTTCGGGATCGCGCGAGGTCAGCCAGGGCACGATGACCAGCGCCCCGCCATGCAGCAGGGCACCAAAAATCTCCCAGACCGAAAAATCGAAGGCATAGGAATGGAACAGCGTCCAGACATCTTCGGGCCCGAAGGCAAAGCCGGGTTGTGTGGTGTCAAACAGCCGCAGAACAGCCGATTGCGCGACCATTGTTCCCTTAGGTTTGCCAGTTGAGCCTGAGGTATAGATGACGTAGGCGAGAGTGTCTGGGTTTGTCTTTTGTTCTGGGTTTGTATCTGTGTTTGCGCCGGTCGTTTTTGCGTCCGGGATGAGGATCTGGTGGTCTGGTATCCCGAGGTTTTGCAGGCGGGGGATGAGGTTTCGGGTTGTGATCACGGCGCGGGGTTTGGCGTCTGTGATCATGTAGCGGATGCGGTCATCCGGGTGGTCGGGGTCGAGCGTCAGATAGGCCGCGCCGGCCTTGAGGATGGCGAGGATGGCCACGATCATCTCGGGGCTGCGTTCGGTGCAGATGCCGATGATCTGGTCTGGCCCGGCGCCCTGGGCGATCAGGCGATGGGCCAGGCGGTTGGCGCGGCGGTTCAACGCGTCATAGCTGATGCTGTGCCCTTCATGACGCAGGGCGATGCGGTCGGGGCTGCGGGCCACCGTCGCCTCGAACAGCGCGGCCAGGGTGGCGCCCTGCCGGGTGCCTTCGGGGGCCGGTCGGGCCGCCCAGGCCTGGACCTTGCGGGCGCGGCTCTCGGCATCCATCAGCGGCAGCGCCGCCACCGGCCCGGCGGCCCCGCCCGCCACGGCGCGGGCCAGATGCAGGAACTGTTCGGCAAAACGCGCCATGGTTGCGGGTTCGAACAGATCGGCGGCATATTCCAGCGTGCCGATCAGCGGGCGGACGCCTTCGGTGCCGGTCGGGTCTTCCTGCAGGCTCAGCGTGATGTCGAACTTGGCATGACGCGTCTCGAAGCCCATCGGTGCCAGGCGCAGCCCGCCAAAGCCCATTTCGCCCAAGGGCGCGTTCTGCAGCGCCAGCATCACCTGGAACAGCGGCGCATGGCTGAGATCACGGGCCGGGGCCAGCGCCTCGACCAGCTGTTCGAAGGGCAGATCCTGATGCGCCTGACCGGCCAGCGCCTCGTCGCGCAGCCGGGCCAGCAGGGTGGCGAAATCGGCCGCCGGATCGACCTGGCAGCGCATCACCAGTGTGTTCACGAAAAAGCCGATCAACCCCTCCAGCGCGGCATGGCGGCGCCCGGCGACCGGGGTGCCGATGGCCAGATCGTCCTGCCCGCTCCAGCGCGACAGCAGCACGGCCAGTACGCCGGTCAACACCATATGCAGGGTCGCATTGGCACTGCGTCCCAGATCTTGCAGGGCCTGCACCAGAGGGGCCTCCAGCTGCAGGGTCAGGGCGGCCCCGCGATGGCTTTGCACCGGCGGGCGCGGATGGTCGGTGGGCAGCGCCAGAAGGCCTGGCAGACCCTGCAGATGGCGCTGCCAATAGGCCAGTTGCCGCGCCTGCACCGGGCCTTGCAGCCAGTCGCGCTGCCAGACTGCGTAATCGGCATAATCCAGCGGCAGATCGGGCAGATCGGGCGCGGTGCCGGTGGCAAAGGCGGTATAGGCGGCGGCCATCTCGCGCAGCAGAACCCCCATCGACCAGCCGTCCGACACGATGTGATGCATGTTCAGGGCGACCACATGGTGATCCGGGCCCAGCCGGATCAGCCGCGTCCGCAAGGGGGCGCCCGAGGTCAGGTCGAAGGGCGTCGCGGCCTCGTCCTGCACCGCCTGCATCAGCGCCGTGTCGCGCGCCGGTTCGGGCAGGGCCGAAAGGTCGATGACCGGCAGATCGACCGGGCCGGGCGGCAGCGCCACCTGCACCGGCGCCCCGGCCTGCAGCACAAAACGGCTGCGCAACACGGCATGGCGCGCCACGATCCATGTCAGCGCGGCAGCCAGGGCGGCAGGGTCCAGTGCGCCCTCCAGCCGCAGGGCGATGGGCAGGCTGTAGGCCGGATCGCCGGGGGAAAGCTGGTCAAGGAACCACAGCCGCTGCTGGGCAAAAGACAGGGGCAGCGCCGTGCCCGGCGGGTGGCGCAGGGCCTGCGGCGCGGGCAGAACCGCCTCGCCCGAGGTCATCAGCGCCTCGACCTCCGCCGCCAGGGCGCGCAAGGTCGGGTGTTCAAACAGCGCCCGCAAAGGCAATTCGACGCCAAACCCGGCCCGAATGCGCGAAATCACCTGGGTCGCCAGCAGCGAATGCCCGCCCAGGGCAAAGAAATTGGCCTCCCCGCCCAATGACCCCGGCGCCAGACCCAACACCTCGCCCCAGATCCCGGCAACCCCCGCCGCTACCCCCAACAACTCATCGCCAGACCCCTCAACTCCACGCTCCACAAATGGCAAACCACGACGATCAACCTTCCCGTTCGACGTCAACGGCAAACGCGCCATCACAGTGATGTGCCAGGGCAGCATATAGGCGGGCAGACGGGTGGCCAGCGCTTCGGTCAGTTGTTCGACCAATGCCGTATTGCGTTCGGGCTGATAGGGCAGATTGCCATGGCGCGCCGCCGGGCGTGGCGCCTGCCGGTACAGGCTGGTCCAGTCGGGCGGCGCCCCGTTGCGCCACAGCACGGCATTGAGCCCCGATCCGCCAAGGCAGAAATCAATCTGGCAGCCATGCCGCGCAGCAAGGTCCATCAGGTCGTGCAGATCGACCCCGAAGGACAGGCCGGCGGCATGGGCATGAAGTTGCGACCGCGTTGCGGAGTCAGGCAGGCTGCGCAACGCCTGCAGCAGTGCCTGCATTGGTGCCAAGCGCTGATCGGGAATGTCGCGCAAGGCGACACGCGCGGCCCCTTGCGCCAGTTGTGTCTCCAGGTCCTTCAGATCGGTGAAGGGCCGCCAGGTTTCGGGGCTGCGCTCAGGCGCGGGACGACCGATCGTCAGTTCCACATCATAGCGGAACCGGGTCAGTTCATTCACTGCCCGGCCCAGTTTGGGCCGCACACGCAGGCCGGTGATGCGCGGATCTTGCGCGGCCATGGCAAAGAACCAGGCCGGATCGACCAGCAATTCCGGCTCCATCGCCAGATGTCGCGCCACTTGCCCGCGCAGCCCGGCCAGGGTGGCATCCGCATCGGCACCGTGGTCAATCACCGACAGGGCAAAGGGCTCGGCCAGCGTGAGGTTCCGGATATCGCCGAGGAAAATCGTGCCGCTATCGACATGCGCCACCGCCGCCGCCAGCCATTGCTCCAGATAATCGAGCGACGGGAAATACTGCGCGACCGAGTTCAGGATCACGGTATCAAAGCGGCGCCCGGCAAGACGTGTCCAGTCATCGGCGGGGCAATGGTACAGATCGACATGGCGGGCGCCGGGGCCGAGGCTGCGGCTCAGCCGTTCCAGCACGATTTGCGACAGGTCAGTGGCTGCGTAGCTTTGCACCATGGGGGCAATGCGATGCAGGATCATGCCTGTGCCGCAACCCACCTCCAGCACCCGTCCGGGGGCAAGTGCCGCGATGCGGGCGATGGTTTCCTCCAGCCATTCGGCCATTTCTGGCGCGGGGATCGGGGCCCCGGAATAGCTGTCGGTCCAGCCGGTGATGTCGAACTCAGCGGGGCTCTCGCCCGTGGCATCCTCATGGGCATAGATCTGTTCGAAGGTGGATTGCCAATGGCTGTGTGTCGCGCCCATGCCGGGGCGCGGCACGACATAGGCCAGCAGCCGCTGGCCTGCCTTCGGGTCCGACTCGGCGATCACCACGGCCTCGGCCAGACAGTCCTGATCCAGCAGGGCACGCTCCACCTCGGCCAGTTCGACACGAAAGCCGCGGATCTTCAGCTGGCCATCCTGTCTTCCGACAAAATCCAGATTGCCGTCGGGCAGGAAGCGCCCCATGTCGCCGCTGCAATACATGCGCGATCCGGGTGGGCCGAAGGGATCGGGGCGGAAGCGGTCTGCCGTCAGGCCGGGGCGGCCCAGATAACCTTCGCCCACGCCTTGGCCCGCGATGCAGATTTCGCCCACAGCGCCAAGGGGCAGTGGGTTCAGCATCGCATCCAGCACATAGACGCGGGTGTTGGGCAGCGGGCGGCCAATCGGCACCGGCCCCTGATGGTCGGGCCCCAGGGTGAAGGCGGTGGAGACGGTCTGGGTTTCCGATGGGCCATAGACATTGGTCAGGGGCAGGCCTGGATCGCGGGGCAGCAGATAGCCCTTCATCCGGTCGCCCCCCGCCAGCACATGCCGCAGTGACGCAGGCCAGTCGAACCCGGATTTGGCAATGGCATCCAGATAGCCCATAGGCAGATAGACCGTATCCACCTGATGCCTTGCGAGCAGGTCCGACAGCAGCCACGGATCGCGCAGCGTGTCCTCGGGCACGATCACCAGCGTGGCGCCATGGGTCAGCGTCGGCCAGATTTCGCAGATATTCCCGTCAAAGGCGACGTTGGACACCGCCGAGACGGTCCGCCCCGGCGCAAGTTCCAGCATCCTGCCCCACCAATCGCAGAAATTCGCCAGCCCCGATTGGGTGTTGATCGAGCCCTTGGGTTGTCCGGTGGTGCCAGAGGTGTAAACCACATAGGCGCGATCCACCCGGGCAAAGGGAGGCAACGGGGTTTCAGGAAAGCCCCGGCCCTCGGGGTCGATGACTTTGATCCGCTCGGGCCAGGGGCCGGAAGCCGAACCGATCACATGATCCAGCCCCGCATCCGCCAACACATAGGCCAGACGCTCTGCCGGGGCGTCCATCGGCAGCATGACGAAGCAGGCCCCCGCCTTCAGGATCGCCAGACCACCACAGATATGGGCAATGCCGCGCCCGGTGCCCAGACCAACCAGCATCCCGGGCCGCACCCCGGCGGCGCGCAGCGCATGGGCCAGACGGTTGCTGGCACGATCCAGTTCCCCATAGTTCATGCGCTGGTCTTGCCAGATCAATGCCGGTGCATGCGGATGGGCAGCCGCGCGGGCGCGGAAGGCATCAATCACCGAGGGCGCGGCAATCGGCCCGGCGGTGCGGTTCCAGGCGGCAAGCTGGTCCAGCTCTGCCGCGTCCGGTGGTGAGAGCAGATGCAGCGGCTGATCAGGGTTGGCCACAATCGCCCGCAACAGCCGGACGAAATCGGCGCAAAGCCGCGCGATGGTCGCGGCATCGAACAGATCGGTGGCATATTCCGCATCGCAGTGCAGATGGTCGCCGGTTTCGAACAGGGTCAGCGACAGATCGAATTTGGCGGTCACCGCCTCGGCCCGGCTGGTGGTAAGGGTCAGGCCGGGCAAATCCAGGGCCTGACGCGGCATGTTCTGCAAGGCCATTGCGACCTGAAAGATCGGTGCATGGGCCAGATCACGCGTAGGGTTCAGCAGATCGACCAGATGTTCAAAAGGCAGATCCTGATGATCATAGGCGGCCAGCGCGGTTTGGCGCACGCGGTTCAGCAGCGCGGAAAAGGGCTCGCTGATCTCGACCTGATGGCGCAGGACCAGCGTGTTCACGAAGAACCCGACCAGCGCTTCCAGCGCGGGTACGCGCCGATTGGCGATCGGTGTGCCAATGACGATGTCGCTTTGCCCGCTATGGCGCGCGAGCAGCGCCGCATAGGCGGCATTCAGCACCATGAAGAGCGTCGCACCGTGCCGGGCGGCAAGGCGGCGCAGGCCGACCGTGGTTTCGGCGTCCAGATCTAAGGAATGGGTCGCGCCGCGATGGCTTTGTGCGGCGGGGCGCGGCCGGTCGGTGGGCAGTTGCACCGGCACCGGCGGCAGGCCGCCCAGTTGCGCCAGCCAGAAATCCTCGGCCTCTTTCAGCCGCGCTCCGGTCAGCCAGTTGCGTTGCCAGAGTGCGAAATCGCCATACTGCACTGTCAGGGCAGGCAGGGGATCAGGCTCTTGCCGCAGCATGGCACCATAAAGTGCCGCCACTTCGGCAATCAGGACGCCCATCGACCAGCCATCCGAGATGATGTGATGCATGTTGAACAGCAGCAGGGCATCTTCGTCGCCCAGCTGCAACAGGCTGACCCGCAACAACGGCCCGCGCCCCAGATCAAAGGGGCGATGTGCTTCCTCCAGCGAAAGACGCGTCGCCTCGGCCTCGATCTGGTCGGACGGCAAGCCGGTCAGGTCGCGTCGCACAAGCGGGATCGCCATGTCGGTGGCAATGCGCTGCACCGGGCTGCCAGCCTGCATCGGAAATGTGGTCCGCAGGCTTTCATGGCGTCGGACCAGTGCCTCCAGCGTGCCCTCCAGCGCGGTTTCATTCAGCCGCCCCTTCAGTCGCAACGCGGCGGGGATGGAATAGAACGGGTTGCCGGGTTCAAGTTGATCCAGAAACCACAGCCGTTGCTGTGCAAAGGACAGCGGCAGGTCCGGCCCGTGACCGGCCTCACGCGGCAACAGGGGGGGCAGCGCCTGTACATTTGTCGGACCCGCTGCCGCGATTTCCCGCGCGAGGCTGGCCAAGGATCTGGTTTCGAACATCAGGCGCAGCGGCAGATCGGTGCCAAAGACGGCCCGGATGCGCGCCATCGCCTGCGTCGCCAGCAGCGAATGCCCCCCGAGCGCAAAGAAACTGTCGTGCCGACCAACCGGCCGATCCAGCCCCAGAACCGCTTGCCAGATCTTTGCCAGTTCGGTCTCCACCTGACCCTGCGGCGGTTCAAATTCCGTTGTCTCGTGATCCGGCACCGGCAGGGCCGCGCGGTCCAGCTTGCCATTGGCGGTCAGCGGCCAGTCGCGCAGCGTCAGCACCGCTGCGGGCAGCATGTAGTCCGGCAGGCGCTGTGCCAGACGTTCCAGCAGCGCCCCCGCATCCAGACTGGCCGCGGTTTGCACATAGGCCAGCAGACGCCCGCCACGTTCCAATACAAGACAGGGTGCGTTTGCCGTCAGGTCCTGAAGGGCCCGTTCAACCTCGGCCGGTTCGATGCGATAGCCGCGCAGGCTGATCTGCGCATCGGCGCGGCCCAGATAGGCCAGGCGCCCATCGGATTGCA
The DNA here is from genome assembly GCF_036964905.1 of Gemmobacter denitrificans. Lineage (NCBI taxonomy): Bacteria > Pseudomonadati > Pseudomonadota > Alphaproteobacteria > Rhodobacterales > Paracoccaceae > Gemmobacter > Gemmobacter denitrificans. The sequence continues at coordinate 17,442 of NZ_JBALHR010000015.1, read as the reverse complement.
AACGCGCAAGATCGCCACTGCGATACATGCGCGCGCCGGGGGGGCCGAAGGGATCTGGCAGAAATGCCTCCGCCGTCAGGTCCGGGCGCCCGGCATAGGCCTGCGCAAGGCTTGGTCCGGCGATGTACAATTCGCCGATTGCGCCAATGGGGACCCGGTTCAAAGCGCTATCCAGCAGATGAATGCCGGTATTGTCGATCGGGGTGCCGATAGGCGGCGGGCTGTCTTGCGCCGCAATCGCCCCCGCCGTTACCACGCTGGACGCCTCGGTCGGGCCATAAAGATTGGCCAGCCGATAGCCCGCCCCGGCGGGCGGTGTCTGGCGCAACCTGTCGCCGCCCGTCAGCAACCAGGTCAGCCCCTCTGGTACCTCATTCCCCTGCATGGCGAGTTCGGCCAGCGGGGTCGGCAGAAAGCCGATCTGCAAGCGCTGTGATGCCCACCATTCCAGAAGGCGGGCCGGATCGGCCAACACCGCCTCGGGCGCCAGAACGAGTTCTGCCCCCGAGACCAGCGCCATCCAGCATTCCAGAACCGAGCCATCAAAGCCAAAGCGGGCGAGCGCGCTGATCCTTTGGCCGGGGCCGGGGGTGAACATGCCAATCAGCCAATGGCACAGGTTTTCCAGCCCACGATGCGGTACGATCACGCCCTTTGGCCGTCCGGTTGAGCCGGACGTGAAGATCACATAGGCCGGTGCTTCTGGATGGGGAGGGGCGGTATGGGGCGTGCCCTGCGGACAGGGCGCCATCAGGTCCAGCACCGGACAGGTCGGGACAAAGGGCAACGCGCCCTCGGCAAGGATCAGGCGCGGCCGGGCATCTTCGGCCATCATTGCCAGACGCTGCGCCGGATAGGCCATATCCAGTGGCAGCCAGGCCCCTCCGGCGCGCAGCACCGCCAGCATGGCCACCACCCGCATGACGGAGGCGGTGGCGTAAATCCCCACAATCTCACCCGGCACCAGCCCGGCCTGTTGCAAACGCAGTGCCAGCGCATCCGCGTTCCGGTTCAATTCGGCGCGGGTCAGGTGGTCAGTGCCGCAAGTGACGGCCGGAGCCTCTGGTGCCTCGGTCGCCAGAGTGGCGACCCGGGCCGCCAGATCGCGCATCGCGGGGCGGACCTGACCCTGGGACAGCGCGCCCTGCAGCAAGACCTGCTCTGGCAACGCCAGCATCGGCAGATCGGCCAGCCGTGTCTGGGGATCGGCTGCGGCGATGGCATGCAGCATGTTGGCAAAATGCCCGGCAACCCGGCCCATCCGCGCCGGATCATAAAGCGCGCTGGCATAGGTCAGATCGCCCACCAGTCCGCCTTCGCCGGTTTCGGCAAGGGTCAGCGTCAGATCGAACTTGGCAGCCACAGTTTCGGGCGGCAGGGCTTCGACCTCCAGCCCCGGAAGGTCAATCGGGCCTGTCCCGGCATCCTGCAACACCAGCACGGTCTGGAACAGTGGCGCATGGCTCAATTGCCGTTCTACGCCCAGACGTTCCACCAGCCGCTCGAAGGGCAGATCCTGATGGGCAAAGCCCGCCAGCACGCGGTCACGCACCTGTTCCAGATAGGCGGCAAGCGTCAGATCGGGTTGCGGCGCGATACGCAGCGGCAGCATGTTGACGAAAAAGCCGATCATCTCGTCCAGCCCGGGCCGCGTGCGATTGGCGACCGGACTGCCAATGCACAGATCGGTCTGTCGCAGATGACGCGCCAGAACCAGCCCGAATCCGGCCAGCAGAAGCATATAGAGCGTGCCGCCCTGCTGGGCCGCCCGCCGCCGCAGCCGGGCTACCAGCGCCGCATCCAGGCTGAGTGTCTCGCGCGCCCCGGCATGATCGGGCAAAGCCGGGCGCGGATGATCCGGTGGCAGGGTGGACAGGCCCGGCAGATCAGCCAGCACCGCCTGCCAGTAGGCCTCGTCTGCAGCCTGCACCGCCCCGCCGGGGCCGCGCTGCCAGATCGCATAATCGCCATAGTCCAGCCTGGCCGGTGCCAGATCCAGCCCGGCATAGGCCTGCACCACATCGCGCAGCAGAACCCCGATTGACCACCCGTCCGAGATGATGTGATGCATGTTGATCGCCAGCACGAAATCATCCGCAGCTAACCGGATCAATGCCGCCCTGAACAGCGGTGCGTCGGTCAGATCAAAGCCGCGGGTGGCATGCTCTGCCGCGATTTTTCGGGCCGCCTCATGCCGGGCAGCACCCAGCGGGCGCAAGTCATGCAGCTCCAATGAGACGCGGGCTTGCGCCGAGATCCGTTGCACCGGCCCCTCGGGCAGTACGACAAAGCTGGTGCGCAGGGCGGCATGACGGGCCACGACCCGATCCAGCACCGCCTGAAAACGCTCCGTCTCCACCGCGCCGCGCAGCCGGTAGGCCGCCGCGATGTTATAGGCCGCCTCCCCAGGTGCCAGTTGATCCAGAAACCACAACCGCTGCTGCTGGAACGACATCGGGCAATCCTGCGCCAGGGTGGCGCGCGGACGGATGTGCTGCGCCTCGACCAAGCTGATCAATGCCGACTTCTGTGCGCGCAGATCAGTGATCACCGCCTCGTCCAGCTGTTCGACCGGTCCTTCCAGGATCAGGTCGCCATCATCGACCGACAGATCAAGGCCAAGGGTCTTCAGGTGGTGAAACAGCTCTGCAGCGGTCATATGCGCAACGTCTTTCTGTCTTGTGCCTTGCTGCCCGCCTTGGCCGCCTGCAACCCGTCAATGTGCCGGGCCAGCATGCCGACGGTTTGCAGGGCAAAGGCCTTTTCCAGCCCGAGTTCGACCGAAAATTCCTGCCGGATCCGGTTCAGCGCCGTTACTGCCTTCAGCGATTGGCCGCCCAGCTTGAAGAAGTTGTCGGTAATGCCGATCTGGTCGCGGCCCAGAACCTCGCCCCAGATCGCCGCAACCCGAATCTCGGTCGGGGTGCCGGGGGGCACGAATTCGGTGGCGGCGGTGAAATCGAAGGCGGGCAGGGCCTTGCGGTCCAACTTGCCATTCGGGGTCAGGGGCAGTGCTGGAATCGCCATGAAGGCGGAAGGCATCATGTGATCGGGCAATCTTGCCGACAGCGCCTCGCGCAGCTCCGCCTCGTCGATCCGGGGCGCCACGACATAGGCCAGCACACCCAATTCGCCGCTGGCGTCAACGCCTGCCAGCACCGCAGCTTCGCGGAAGCCGCAGGCCAGGATCGCGGCCTCGATCTCGCCGGGTTCGATGCGCACGCCGCGCACCTTCATCTGTTCGTCGCTGCGGCCCAGATAATCCACGGCACCATTCGGCAGATAGCGCGCCCGGTCGCCCGAGCGATACATCCGCGACCCCGGCGGCCCGAAAGGATCGGGCACAAAGGCCGCTGCGGTCAGATCGGGGCGGTTCAGATAGCCACGTGCCAGGGCAACCCCGCCGATATAGAGATGCCCCGGCACCCCGGTCGGAACCGGGTTCAGCGCGTCATCCAGAATGTAGATCGTCACGTTGTCGATGGGGCGGCCGATCGGCACGCCCGGCCCGGTTCGTGGATCGGCGCTGTCGCAGGGCCAATGCGTCACTTCGACGGCGGCCTCGGTCGGACCATAAAGGTTGTGCATGCGGATATGCGGCAAAAGCTGCTCAAACCTGTCCTGCGCTGCACGTGGCAAGGCCTGGCCCGAACACATGACAAAACGCATGCTGGCATAATCCGCAGGATCAGCGACGGCCAGCGAGGCCTCCATCACTGGCGCCACGAAATGCGCGATGGTTGCGCGTTCCTCGCGGATCAGATTGGCCAGATAGCTGACATCGATATGCCCGGCAGGCCGCGCGATCACCAGCGTTCCCCCGGCCACCAGCGGAAGGAAGATCTCGCCCACCGACACGTCGAACCCGTAGGGGGTTTTCTGGATGATGCGGTCGTCTTGCGTGATCGCCAGTGCCCGGTCCAGCCAGACGACACGGTTCACGATGGCACGATGCGCGACCATTGTTCCCTTAGGTTTGCCAGTTGAGCCTGAGGTATAGATGACGTAGGCGAGAGTGTCTGGGTTTGTCTTTTGTTCTGGGTTTGTATCTGTGTTTGCGCCGGTCGTTTTTGCGTCCGGGATGAGGATCTGGTGGTCTGGTATCCCGAGGTTTTGCAGGCGGGGGATGAGGTTTCGGGTTGTGATCACGGCGCGGGGTTTGGCGTCTGTGATCATGTAGCGGATGCGGTCATCCGGGTGGTCGGGGTCGAGCGTCAGATAGGCCGCGCCGGCCTTGAGGATGGCGAGGATGGCCACGATCATCTCGGGGCTGCGTTCGGTGCAGATGCCGATGATCTGGTCTGGCCCGGCGCCCTGGGCGATCAGGCGATGGGCCAGGCGGTTGGCGCGGCGGTTCAACGCGTCATAGCTGATGCTGTGCCCTTCATGACGCAGGGCGATGCGGTCGGGGCTGCGGGCCACCGTCGCCTCGAACAGCGCGGCCAGGGTGGCGCCCTGCCGGGTGCCTTCGGGGGCCGGTCGGGCCGCCCAGGCCTGGACCTTGCGGGCGCGGCTCTCGGCATCCATCAGCGGCAGCGCCGCCACCGGCCCGGCGGCCCCGCCCGCCACGGCGCGGGCCAGATGCAGGAACTGTTCGGCAAAACGCGCCATGGTTGCGGGTTCGAACAGATCGGCGGCATATTCCAGCGTGCCGATCAGCGGGCGGACGCCTTCGGTGCCGGTCGGGTCTTCCTGCAGGCTCAGCGTGATGTCGAACTTGGCATGACGCGTCTCGAAGCCCATCGGTGCCAGGCGCAGCCCGCCAAAGCCCATTTCGCCCAAGGGCGCGTTCTGCAGCGCCAGCATCACCTGGAACAGCGGCGCATGGCTGAGATCACGGGCCGGGGCCAGCGCCTCGACCAGCTGTTCGAAGGGCAGATCCTGATGCGCCTGACCGGCCAGCGCCTCGTCGCGCAGCCGGGCCAGCAGGGTGGCGAAATCGGCCGCCGGATCGACCTGGCAGCGCATCACCAGTGTGTTCACGAAAAAGCCGATCAACCCCTCCAGCGCGGCATGGCGGCGCCCGGCGACCGGGGTGCCGATGGCCAGATCGTCCTGCCCGCTCCAGCGCGACAGCAGCACGGCCAGTACGCCGGTCAACACCATATGCAGGGTCGCATTGGCACTGCGTCCCAGATCTTGCAGGGCCTGCACCAGAGGGGCCTCCAGCTGCAGGGTCAGGGCGGCCCCGCGATGGCTTTGCACCGGCGGGCGCGGATGGTCGGTGGGCAGCGCCAGAAGGCCTGGCAGACCCTGCAGATGGCGCTGCCAATAGGCCAGTTGCCGCGCCTGCACCGGGCCTTGCAGCCAGTCGCGCTGCCAGACTGCGTAATCGGCATAATCCAGCGGCAGATCGGGCAGATCGGGCGCGGTGCCGGTGGCAAAGGCGGTATAGGCGGCGGCCATCTCGCGCAGCAGAACCCCCATCGACCAGCCGTCCGACACGATGTGATGCATGTTCAGGGCGACCACATGGTGATCCGGGCCCAGCCGGATCAGCCGCGTCCGCAAGGGGGCGCCCGAGGTCAGGTCGAAGGGCGTCGCGGCCTCGTCCTGCACCGCCTGCATCAGCGCCGTGTCGCGCGCCGGTTCGGGCAGGGCCGAAAGGTCGATGACCGGCAGATCGACCGGGCCGGGCGGCAGCGCCACCTGCACCGGCGCCCCGGCCTGCAGCACAAAACGGCTGCGCAACACGGCATGGCGCGCCACGATCCATGTCAGCGCGGCAGCCAGGGCGGCAGGGTCCAGTGCGCCCTCCAGCCGCAGGGCGATGGGCAGGCTGTAGGCCGGATCGCCGGGGGAAAGCTGGTCAAGGAACCACAGCCGCTGCTGGGCAAAAGACAGGGGCAGCGCCGTGCCCGGCGGGTGGCGCAGGGCCTGCGGCGCGGGCAGAACCGCCTCGCCCGAGGTCATCAGCGCCTCGACCTCCGCCGCCAGGGCGCGCAAGGTCGGGTGTTCAAACAGCGCCCGCAAAGGCAATTCGACGCCAAACCCGGCCCGAATGCGCGAAATCACCTGGGTCGCCAGCAGCGAATGCCCGCCCAGGGCAAAGAAATTGGCCTCCCCGCCCAATGACCCCGGCGCCAGACCCAACACCTCGCCCCAGATCCCGGCAACCCCCGCCGCTACCCCCAACAACTCATCGCCAGACCCCTCAACTCCACGCTCCACAAATGGCAAACCACGACGATCAACCTTCCCGTTCGACGTCAACGGCAAACGCGCCAGCGGGATGAAGGCCGAGGGGATCATGTAATCGGGCAGCACTTCCGCCAGTTTGCGGCGCAGATCCTCGGGCGTCGGTGGCGTATCGTCGGCGCCTACGACATAGGCCACCAGTTGCGCCAGACCCGGGTGATCCTGCCGCAGCATCACGCAGACATCGGCGATTTGCGGCAGCGCGCGCAGGGCGGCCTCGATCTCGCCCGGCTCCACCCGGATGCCGCGGATCTTGATCTGGTCATCCTCGCGGCTGCGATATTCCAGCGCCCCATCGGGCCGCCAACGCGCTATGTCGCCGGTCCGATAGAGCCGTGCGCCCGGGAGGCCGCTGAACGGATCGGGCAGGAACCGCGCCGCCGTTGCGGCTGGTTGCCGGTGATAGCCGCGGGCGGGCGGCAGCCCGCCGATATGAAGTGCCCCCCAGACGCCGATCGGTGCGGGTGCACCGCTGGCATCCAGCACATAAGCGCGGCTGTGCCAGATCGGGCGGCCAATCGGTGGCCGGTCGGGCCAGTCAGCCGCTGCTGCAACCGGCAAGGCCAGTTCGGTCACCACATGGGTTTCTGACGGGCCATACTGGTTGAACAGATCGGCACCGTTCAGCAGAGCCAAAAGCGCCGCACGATGCTCGCCCGTCACCAGCGCTTCGCCCGCGCTGATGATCTGGCAGGGAGGGGCATCCAGGACCGGGTCCAGCAACAGCCATTGCTGCAGCACCGCATTGGGCAGGAACATCCGGCGCACATCCTGCGCCAGCGCATAATCGCGCAGCGCGTTCAGATCGCGGTTCAGGCCGGGCGGGATCAACACAAGGCATTGGCCGTCACACAGGGTCGAGAAGATTTCCTGAAAGGACACGTCGAAATTCAACGACGCGAATTGCAGTACCGGGCCGGGCGCGGGATGGGTGGCGCATTGCCACTGGATCAGGTTTTCCAGCGCCGCGCGGGTGAGGGTGACGCCCTTGGGTGTGCCGGTCGAACCCGATGTGTAGATCAGATAGCCACAGGCCAGAGGCGCGATCCGGGCGGCAGGCGGGTTTGCCGCCTCCTCGGGGTGATCCAGCGTCAGCACGGGCCGGCCAAAACCTGCCATCTGCGCGGCCAGCGTGGGCGTGGCGAGGATCAGCGCCGGTTCGGCATCGGCGATCATATGCGCCAGCCGCTGCGCCGGGTAATCCGGGTCAAGCGGCAGATAGCCGCCGCCCGCCTTCAGCACCGCCAGCACCGCCACCACCATGGCAAAGGATCGTTCGGCCGCGATGCCGATCACAGTGTCCGGGCCAATCCCTTGCGCCACCAGACGATGTGCCAGGGCATTGGACTGCGCCTCCAGCGCGGCAAAGCTGAGCTGCGCATCGCCCAGACGCAGGGCGATCGCGGTGGGGCGTTCGGCGGCATGGGCCGCAATCCGTGCCACGATGCCGAGCATCGCGGGGGGCGGGGCCACGGCCGGGGCGTTGAAATCGTCCAGAACCTGTCTGCGCTCCTCGGCCTCCAGCATCGGAAGGGCCACAAGCGTTTGTTCTGGCGCTGCCACGATCGCCGCCAAGAGGGTGTGGAAATGGCGCAACATCCGGGCGATGGTCGCGGCATCGAACAGATCGGTGGCATATTCCAGAGTGCCTTCGATCCCGTCGGCGACCTCCTGCAAGGCCAGCGTCAGGTCGAATTTGGCACTGGTCCCTGCAACGGGATGCGGCGTGATCGCCAGATCCTGCAGGGCCAGCGTGCCCAGCGGCGCATTCTGCAACACCAGCATGACCTGAAACAGCGGCGCATGGCTCAGGTGACGATCGGGTTGCAATGCCTCGACCAGATGTTCAAAGGGCACATCCTGATGGCCATAGGCAGCCAGTGCCGTTTCGCGGCAGTGATCCAGCAGATCGACGAAGCGCGCCTCGGGGTCGATCCGGTTGCGCAGGGTCAGGGTATTGGCGAAGAACCCGATCAGCGGTTCCAGTTCCGCGCGGTTGCGATTGGCCACCGGGGTGCCGATCAGGATATCTGTCTCGCCGCTATAGCGGTGCAACAGCAGCGCAAAGGCCGCCTGCATCACCATGAACAGGGTCGCTCCTTGTGCCTGCGCCAAATTGCGCAGGGCGGTGGTCAGATCGGGGGGCAGGTTGAAATCCTGCGTGGCGCCGCGATGGCTTTGTACCGCCGGACGCGGGCGATCCGTGGGCAGGGCCAGCAGGGTCGGCGCATCGGCCAATTGGGTGCGCCAGTAATGCACCTGTCGCTGCAGCCGGTCGCCGGTCAGCCAGTCGCGCTGCCATTGGGCGAAATCGGGGTACTGGATAACGAGCGGCGGCAAGGGATCGGGCAGGCCCTGCCGGGCGGCGGCATAGGCGGCGGCGATTTCGTCCACCAGCAGGCCGATGGACCAGCCATCGGCGATGATGTGATGCAGCACCAGCAGCAGCACATGATCCTGCGGCCCTTGCCGGATCAGCCATGCCCGCAGCAGCGGACCCCGCGCCAGATCGAAGGGCCGCGCGGCCTCCGCCTGACACAGGGTATCGGTCTGGGTCTGAATTGCGTCGGGGGGCAGATGCGTCAGATCAAGCTGCGGTAGATCGAAGGGCGCGGGCGGGGCAATCTCCATCACCGGCTGATGGCCCTGCAGGCGGATCGCTCCGCGCAGAACATCATGGCGCGCCAAAACCGTGGCGAAAGCCTGGGTCAGCGCCGCAGGATCCAGCGGCCCGGCCAGGTGCAGCGCGGCGGGGATGTTGTATTGCGCGCTATCGGGGTCCAGTTGATCGAGGAACCACAACCGTTGTTGCGCGAAAGACAGTGCCACAGGCCCCGTGCGATCGCATTTCGGGATGGCGCTGTGCTGCGGCGCAGTGTCGGCTTGCGCGGCCACGATGACCCGGGCCAGCCCGCCGACGGTTGGCTGTTCGAACAGGGCACGCAGCGGCAGATCCATCGCAAAGCGGCTGCGGATCTTGGAAACGACCTGCGTGGCCAGCAGCGAATGGCCGCCAAGCGCAAAGAAATTCTCGTCATCGGCGAAACTGTCAGGGTCCAGACCCAGCACCTCGCCCCAGATCGCGGCAAGCTGTGCCGTCAATGCATCGCGTGGGCCCACCTCGCGGGCCAGCCGTTCGGGGGCGGGCAGGGCACGGCGGTCGATCTTGCCATTGGCTGTCAGCGGGAACTGCGCCAGAACCACAATCCGCCAGGGCAGCATATAGGCGGGCAGACGGGCGCGCAGTGCCTCTTGCAACGCGGCTTCTTCCACCGGGCCGGTGACATAGGCCAGCAGGCGGGGTTCGTCGCCCGCGCTCAGCGTGACCAGCGCGGCCTCGGCCCCCGCCGCGCGCAGGGCGGCGGCAATCTCGGCCGGTTCGATGCGGAAGCCGCGCAGCTTGATCTGATCGTCAATCCGGCCCTGATACCGGATTGTGCCATCGGCCAGCATCCGGCCCAGATCGCCGCTGCGATAGAGCCGCGCCTGTGAAGGGCCGAACGGATCGGCAATGAAGCGTTCTGCAGTCAGATCGGGGCGGCCCAGATAGCCATTGGCCAGACCATGCCCGCCGATGAAAATCTCGGCGGGCACGCCGGGCGGCACCGGCTCCAGCCGATCATCCAGCAGGCGCAGCACCGCGCCGGAAATCGCCCGACCCAGAGGCGGATCGGCCAGCGTGGGGCCATGCGGCACCTCTTGCGCGGTGGCGATGATCGTTGCTTCGGTCGGTCCATATGTGTTCAGCAGGCGGATGCCCGCCGTGTCGGGCCGCGCAGACCAGTCGCTGACCTGCCGCGCCGTCAACGCCTCACCCCCCAGCACGACAAGCCGCAGGCTGGATGGAATGCCGGTGCTGGATTGTGCCCAATGCTGCCAGAACTGGGTCGGCAGATCGACCACAGTGATGGCATGGCGCTGCAACAGGGCATCGAATTCCTGCCCCGCATCCAGAAACGCCTCGGGGCGGGCGATCAGGCTGGCCCCGGCCATCAGGCTGGGCAGGATCTCCTCGACCGCCGTGTCAAACCCGGTTGCCGCGAATTGCAGCACGCGATCCGTGGGGGTCAGCCCACACAAAGCGATGTGATGCGCGGCATGGTTCATCACCGCCAGATGCGGCACCTCCACGCCCTTGGGCCAGCCGGTCGTGCCCGAGGTATACAGGATATAGGCCCTGTCCTGCGGCCCGACGCCGGGCAGAGTGCAGGCGGGCGCCGGATCAAAGGCATCCAGCAGCAGCGTGGCCGTCCCTTCGGGCAAGGTTGCCTGATGATCCAGATCGCTGACAATCAGCGCGAGCTTTGCGTCCTGCAGGATGAAAGCGCGCCGTGCCTCTGGTGCCTGAAGATCCAGCGGCAGCCAGGCAGCGCCCGCTTTCATAGCCGCAATCATCGCTGTCACCAGACCTTCACCCCGCCCCAGCCACAGGCCGACGACATCGCCCCGGCCGATGCCGCGCTGCACCAGAGCCCGCGCCAGTGCGTCGGAGCGGTGGTCCAGACCACCATAGCTCAGCCCGTCAATCGCCGGGTGATCGCCATCACGCGCCACCTGCGCAGCAAAGGCATCAAGGAAGCGTGGAAGGGTTTCAGGCGCCACCGCCGGACCGGTGGCCAGCGCCGCAAGCCCGGCGATATCCGCCTCGGGCATCAACCGCAGCGCCTGCAACGGCGCGCGGGGCGCACGCACGATCTCGGACAGCAGATGCCCGAATTGCGTCGCCATCTGCGCCATGGTCTGTGTCGTGAACAGATCGGTGGCATATTCAAGACAGCCTTCCAGCTGACCGTTCTTTTCAGTCAGCCGCAGCGTCAGGTCGAACTTGGACACCTGGCTTTCCACAACCAGCGGCGATGTTTTCAGCCCTGAGGCATCCAGATCGTCCATCGGCGTGTTCTGCAACACGAAGGCAACCTGCACCAAGGGTGAATGGCTCAGATGCCGTTCGGGTTTCAGGTGATCGACCAGATATTCAAAGGGCAGATCCTGATGGGCATAGGCATCCAGCAGGCGATGCCGCAACGCGCGCAGGAAGTCCTCGAACGGGGCCTCGGGGTCAACGTCATTACGCAGCACCAGTGTGTTGACGAAAAAGCCGATCAGCCCCTCGATCTCGGCGCGATTGCGGTTGGCGATATAGGTGCCGATGCAGATATCGCGCTGACGGGCATAGCGCGACAGCAGCAGGTTGAACGCCGCCAGCAGCACCATGTAAAGTGTGCTTTGATGCCGGGCGCCAAGTGCATAAAGCTCGGACAAGAGCCGCGCCGGTATCACCAGATCCAGCGTCGCCCCCTGATAGCTTTGCGCGGCGGGGCGCGGAAAATCGGTAGGCAGTTCCAGCAGAGGCGGTGCGTCCTGCAGCTGTGCCGACCAGAAGGCCAGTTGCTCTTGCAGCGTCTGTCCCTGCAACCATTGGCGCTGCCAGGCGGCAAAATCGACATACTGGATTGGCAGCGGTGGCAACGGATCGGGCTGCCCCGCGACGAAGGCCCGATAGATCGCGACGAATTCGGTGACCAGCACGCCCATCGACCAGCCATCCGACAGGATATGGTGCATGTTGAACAGGATCACATGATCCTCGGGTGCCAGCCGCAGCAGCGTGGCGCGCAGCGGCGGCGCGGCCTCCAGATCAAAGGCGGTGCGGGCATCGGCCACAGCCAGACGCCGCGCCTCTTCCATCGCTTCGGCGGGGGGCAGATGCGACAGGTCGATCAGCGGGATCTGCAGGCGGAAATCGGGTTCGATAATCTGGGTCGGGCGCGCGTCGCGGGTGACGAAACGGGTGCGCAGGATGTCATGGCGTTCGACGATCCGGTTCAGCGCCGCCTCCATCGCGGTGATGTCCAGCGGCCCTTCCAGCCGGGTCGGGGCGGGGATGTTGTAGAACGGGTTGCCCGGTTCCAGCTGATCCAGGAACCACAGCCGCTTTTGCGAGAAGGACAGCTCAAGCTCGCCCTGCCGGTCGGTCGGCTGGATCGCAGTCATTACCGAGCCGGCCTGGCTGGCCACCAGCGCCTCGACCAGCGGGGCCAGTTCCGCGATGCTGGGCTGATCGAACAGGATCGCACGCAGCGGCACATCCACGCCAAAACGCGCGCGGATCTTGGAAATCGCCTGCGTCGCCAGCAGCGAATGGCCGCCAAGCGCAAAGAAACTGTCTTCAGCGCCGACACGGTCCAGCCCCAGAAGCTGCGCCCAGATATCTGCCAGTGCCTGCTGTGTTTCGCCTTTAGGCTTGGTGAAGGCCGCGTCCGACCGGCTCATGTCGGGCAAGGGCAGGGCGCGCCGGTTCACCTTACCGTTCAGCGTGACTGGCAGCGCTTCCAGCCAGACGAAATGCGCGGGCACCATGTAATCGGGCAGACTGTCCAGCAGCGCGCGGCGCAGCGCGTCACTGTCGCGTGCGGGGCCAGCGGCCACCAGATAGGCCACCAGTCTGCGATCATTTGCGATGTCGTCACGCGCGATCACCAGGGCATCGCGCAGCCCCGGTTGTGCGCGCAGCCTGGCCTCGATCTCGCCCAATTCGATGCGGAAACCGCGGATCTTCACCTGATCGTCGATCCGGCCCAGATATTCGATACTGCCATCGGCCAGGAACCGCGCCAGATCGCCGGATCGATACAGCCGCGCCCCCGGCGCCCCGAAGGGATCGGGGATGAATGCCTGAGCTGTCAGATCGGGGCGGTGCACATAGCCGCGCGCCAGTTGCACACCGGCCAGCATCAACTCGCCCGCCACGCCCACCGGCACCGGATTGAAGGCTGCATCCAGAATATACAGCCGACAATTGGCCAAGGGCCGTCCGATCGGTACCGACATGAGCCCGGTATCGGCCCGGCAATCCCAGCTGGAGATTTCGACACTGGCTTCGGTCGGGCCATACATGTTGCGCAACTGCACGGCAGGCAGCAGCGCCATGAAACGATCCTGCAAGGCCAGCGGCAGCGCCTGCCCCGAACACAACACCTGCCGTAGCGACGTGGCCCCTGTCAGATCGGCCAAATTAAGGAAGAACTCCAGCATTGGCGGTACGAAATGCATCGTGGTGATGCGCTGATCTCGGATCAGCCCGGCCATATAGGCCACATCCTGATGCCCGCCCGGCTTGGCCATGACCAGCGCCGCACCCGAGATCAGCGGCCAGAACAGCTCCCAGACAGAGACGTCAAAGCTGTAGGGGGTCTTTTGCATCACCCGCTCGTCGGGAACGATGCCGAAGGCATGGGTCATCCACATCAACCGGTTCACCACCCCGGCATGCGGCACCGCCACCCCCTTGGGCCGCCCGGTGGAGCCAGAGGTGTAGATCACATAGGCCAGATTTTGCAGGCCGACGCGGCAGGGCAGGTTGCTGTCTTCGAGCGGCAGGCGGTCGGCATCGCGGTCCAGCAGCAGCACCGGACACGGGAGCGGCGGCAGATGATCCTGCAAGGCTGCAACCGTCAGCACGGCAGAAACCCGGGCATCTTCGGCCATGAAGGCAAGCCGGTCAGCGGGCAGCGCCGGGTCAAGCGGAACATAGGCCGCCCCCGCCTTCAGGATACCAACCAGCCCTACCATCATCTCGAAGGACCGTTCGATGCACAGGCCCACCGTGCAATCCGGTCCGATGCCCATGGCCTGCAAGCCGTGCGCCAGACGGTTGGCGCGGGCGTTCAATTCGGCAAAGCTCAACCGCTCATCGCCATACAGGATGCAATCGGCCTCGGGGCTGCGCGCCACCTGCGCTTCGAACATCTGCGGTAGGGGGGCCAGCCCGGGAAAGTCCAGCCCGGTATTGTTCAAGACCTCGATCTGCTGCGCATGATCTGCCGCGCCAATCAGGGGGGCTGCCAGCACGTCCAGATCGGGCTGCGCCATCTGCGCCAGACAGCGGCCATAGACATCCGCCATCCGCGCGATGCTGGCCGGATCGAACAGATCGGCGGCATAGTCGATCTGTGCCTCGGTCCCGCCCGCCACCTTGCGCAGTGTCAGCGTCATGTCGAATTCCGACCGCACGATCTGCGGCGATACGGCGCGTGCCCTCGCGTTCAGGAAGGGGGGCAGCGGCGCCCCGGCACCTTCAAGCCGCAGCATGACCTGGAATAGGGGAGACTGGTTCAGCCGCCGTTCGGGCTGCAATGCCTCGACCACGAGATCGAAGGGCAGGGCGCCATGGTCCTGCGCCCCCTGCACCGCTTCGGCGAAGTGGCGGCGCAGATCGGCGATGGTCATGCCGGTTTGCACCTGCACCCGCAGCACCGCCAGATTGCCAAGCGGCCCGACCAGCTTATCTGCCCCCTCCAGCCCGCGTTGGGGCAGTTCGATGCCAATGCAAAGATCGCTCTGCCCGCTCAGCCGATGCAGCATCAACGCATAGGCCGCGCCGAGATCCAGATCATCCCCCGAGAGCGGCAGGAACCAGTCATGCCGTTCGCCGCGATGGGTTTGCACTGGCGGGCGCGGGTGATCCATCGGCAGGGCAAGGGCCTGCGGCGCATCGGCCAGCCGGTCTTGCCACCAGGCCGTCAGCCCTGCCTGCATCGCCCCCTGCATCCAACCTGCGTGCCAGCGCACCAGATCTGCATGTTGCAGGTCCGGGTCGGGCAACGGCGTGGCAAAGCCTTCGGCATAAGCGGTATACAGTGCCGCCAACTCGTCGATCAGCAATGTGACCGACCGTTCATCTGCGATGATCGCATGCACCGCCAGCACCAGCAGATGCGTATCCTCATCCTCGGACACCAGACCCAGCCGGAACAGAGGCCCCGTCATCAGATCAAAAGGCGCATCAGCCAACGCCTGCGCGATGCGGTCCATCTCTGGTCGGCTGTCCGCCGCCTGTTGCACCGGCTCCACCGGGGTCAGGGGCATCAGCCAAGCCGTCGGTGCGCCGTCGTGAATGGCGAAACGATACCGCAAGATCTCGTGCCGCCGCGCCAGTTCGGTGGCGGCGCGGGCCAGCACCGCGGGCCGCACCTCGCCATCCAGAGCCAGAATGCGCCGCCGGTTGTACAGCGGATCGCCCGGCGCGAACTGATCCAGATAGAAGGCGCGTGCCTGCGCAGTGGAAACCGGCATCGCCTGCGCCGCCATATCGGCAGCGGCGACATGCGCCGCCTGTTCCGCCCGCGCGCGGCCAATCTCTTGCGCGAGTTGCGCGATGGTTGGGTTCTCGAACAGGGCGCGCAGCGAGATATCCACACCAAAGCGTTGATGCAGCGCCGAAATCACCTGCGTCGCCAGCAGGGAGTTGCCGCTCAGCTCCATGAAATTGTCATGGATCGAGACGCGCTCCATCCCCAGCAATTCCGACCACAGCGCCGCCAGCGCGGTTTCCGTTTCATCGCGTGGTGCTGCGAAATCGGATTGCGCCACCTGCCCCTGGCTTTCCCACGACCAGAGCGGCGTGAACTGCCCCCGCGCCAGCAGATCGGCACAGCGATAGCGCTGGATCTTGCCGCTGGTGGTGCGCGGCAAATCGCCGGTGCGCAGCAGGACGATCGCGCCCAGTTCGGCAATGTCATGGCGTTCCAGCAACAGGCTGCGAAGGTCTTCCACCAGCCCCTCGGTCACCAGGTCGCGCTTGCCCAGAACCTCTTGCAGGATCACGATCTGGGTCTGGCCGCCCAGTTCGCGCGCAATGACTGCACAGCCCGAGGCGCGAAAGGCCGGATGTGCTGCCTCCACATCCGGTTCGATATCCTGTGGAAAGACGTTGCGCCCGGCCAGCGTGATCAGTTCACGCAACCGACCCGACACGAACAATTCGCCCCCGTCGATGAAACCCAGATCGCCACTGCGCAGATAGCCGCCTTGCCCATTGACCACCTGCCCGAAGACCCGTGCGCTTTCTTGCGGTTTGCCCCAGTAGCCCTGCGCAACCGATCCGCCGCGCAGCCAGATCTCGCCGGTTTCGCCCGGTGGCAGCGCCTGTCCCTGCGCATCCACGATCACCAGACCGCCCGCCGCGCCATGGCTGACCAGCGCGCCGCGATGCTGCAAGGCCTCCTCATGGCCGCCATCCTGCAAGGTCACGCTGCGCGGCATCCGACCGGAGTGCCGATCGCGCAAGGCACTGACCAGCAGCGTCGCCTCGGCCAGACCATAGGCGGGGGTAAAGGCGCCGGGGTCAAAGCCCTGATCGGAAAAGGCCTGCGAAAATGCCTCCAACGTCTCGGCGCGCACGCGTTCGGCCCCGTTGATCGCAACCCGCAGCGAGGACAGATCAAGCCCCGCCTTTTGCTCCGCGTCGATCCGGCTGGCACATAGGTCCCAGGCAAAATTCGGCGCGCCGGTAACAGTGCCGCGAAAATCGCTGATGGCCCGCAACCAGCGTTCAGGCCGCGTCAGAAAGGCCAGCGGCGCAAGATGCACAGCATGGGCGCCGACAAACAGACTGGAGAGGATGCCGCCAATCAGCCCGAAATCGTGATGCGGCGGCAGCCAGGACACGATGACATCTTCGGCCACCAGACCAAAGGCTGCCTGGCAGCGGCGCAGATTGTCCAGAGCATTGGCATGGCTGATCATTACCCCCTTGGGATCACCGGTGGAGCCAGAGGTATATTGCAGAAACAGCAGATCCTCGGGCCGTGTCACCGGGCGGCGCCATTCCACCCTGGCATCAGGCAGGCTGTCTGCCCCAACGGTCAGCATGGGCAGCGCGGCCAGCGGCCCGGCAAAACCGGCCATCCGTTCGGCCAGGGCGGTCGAGGTGAGGATCAGTCGCGCTCCGGCATCGCGGGCGATCAAGTCCAGTCGCGGCAAGCCCTTCACCGAACTGGGAGAGACCGCAGGTACCGCCACAACCCCGGCAAACACGGCAGCGACAAAGGCCACCACATAGTCCTGACCCGGCGCGTGGACGATCAGCACTCGGTCGCCTGGCCGGGTCTGCTTCTGAATGCGCGCGGCCAGCGCCCGGGCCTTGTGGCCGAGATCTGCATAGCTCAGATCCTGCCGGGCATCCCCTTGCAAGAAGGTAAAGGCCGGACGCGAATTCTCTCCCAGATTGAGTTCCAGAAGATCGAGAAATGTACCCAGAACCATTGGCCGCCTCTATCCAGAAAACTGATTACGCGCTGCCGACCTTCTGTCGGCCCGCCATGTCGGACGATGGGGCCACTGCCCTGGCGTTTTTTCGTTTTTCGATGCGGTTTCGGATTGCGGTGGTGTCTGTGACGGGGGTGGCAGCGAAGAGGGATTGTGTGTAGGGGTGCTGCGGGTTTGCGAAGAGGGTTTCGCGGG
>NZ_JBALHR010000014.1:0-91031 GCF_036964905.1 Gemmobacter denitrificans | reverse complement strand
TGAACACCCCCGTAGCTCAGGGGCCTTGAATCACGCAGCGGCGGCGGCCTCAAGCAATTCAATGGGTCCTGACCCTACAACACCATCCAGATCGTCAAAAACCACTTGAACCACGTGGGAATGGGTTTCGGACTCGTGGTTGTCACGCGTATCTCCTTGAACCCTACGGCGCGTTGGCGTGCGCCGTTTCTCGCAACCCTTGAGCTGGCGTAGCGCAGTGGCCCGGTCCTCGAGGTGATGCACCCGGACGATCTGGCCATTCTCGACCTCGTGAATATCGGTCATGTCGATCTTGAAGCACCAGCTGCCGTCGCAGTACAGCCCCATGAAATTGCCCTTCCGGGTCTTCGGCAGCGTCCCTGGTCGGGGCATCTACGACAACATGAAGACGGCGGCGGATCGTGGCGTTCGTGGCAAGAAACCAGCTTTTCTTCCCCTAGGTAAAGCAGGCTCAAGCGACTATGACAGCTTCCGCCTGACTGATGGCGAGCTGAATTTCATCCTGAACTCGATCCCGGGCCAGCATCTGGTCCTGTCACGCTCTCCACGCGGCTCGACCGTTCTCAATGTTGATCTGAAGGCGCTCGGGCCTTTGCTGACGGCGCTTGGCGGCGGTCAGGCGGGACTCAATGCCTTCGGTGCGGACTATGCCGCGCGGCCCGGATTCTGGAAGGAATGATTGTACAATGAAATCAATATATTACATAACTATCCTTAGCAGATTTCTCGTATTGGGTCGGGTAGATTCAATTTTCGGTTGCGACAAACGAGTATCTTCAGAGGGTTATAGGCGGTTTCCATACCCCCCCTCGCATGGTGAACTGGCCATGAAGCGCAATCTGTGACGCAGGCCTCGCCATCTCAGGCCATTGTCAGACGATGATGTTGGCAACATGCATCGGCGGGTGGCGGCTGGACCAGGGCATGGCTTGCTCAAGCTCGGCACCAAGGCCAATCAGCTGTTCTTCATGTCCCGACTTGGCCGCAAGCTGCACCCCGATGGGCAGCCCGTTCGTATGATGGCCAAGCGGCAGCGAGATGGCCGGAACTCCACAGGTATTGACCCAGACCATGAACTGGCAGGGATGATCCTCATGCAAAAGGAACTCCAGTGGCGGGATGTCAAGGTTCATGCCGTAATTGGCATTGGGCTGCGAAACCTGTGCGCAGGTCGGTGACAGCCAGATATCATGGCTGGCAAACCATCGGCCGATCTGGCGGCGATAGGTATTGAGTTCCTCAAGCGCACGAAGATAGGCGTCAACCGACCGCTCCTTGGCAAAGTTGTAGAAGTTCCAGGACGCCTTTTCCACGGTATCGGGGCTGACCTTGCGGCCGGCGCGTTCGCCCAGCCAATCAAGATACTTGTCGAATTCGAAGTACCACAGGTCTGTCAGCATCAGATTCATCGCGACCTGATCGAATTTCGGGGCGCTTTCGGTCACATGATGTCCCAGCCCTTCCAGAACACGCGCCGTTTGGCGCACGGTTTCTGCGACCTCCGGGTCAACGGGACTGGGCAGGAGCGGGTCGGTCGAAAAGCCGATCTTCAGCCGGGGACCGTCTCCGCGCAGAAAGCTGGTATAGGGTTGGTCGGGCTTGCGCAGGATGAACGGATCGCCGGGCTGCGGGATCGAGATTGCATCCAGCATCACCGCCGTGTCGCGCATTGTTCGCGTCAGAACCGAAGATTGCGCCAGCCCATCGCCGGATTCACTCATCCCCGGCCCGGTCGAAACCCGCCCGCGTGACGGATGCAGGCCGACCGTCCCGCACCAGGCCGCCGGCCCCCGGGTGGACCCCCCGATGTCAGAGGAATGGGCAATCGGCACCATGCCCGATGCAACCGCCGATCCGGCCCCGCCTGACGAACCGGAGGTGGAATAGCCAAGTTTCCAGGGATTGTGCGTTTCGCCGTTCAAAAGCGTGGCGGTGGTCAGCGACATCGAGAATTCCGGCGTGGCGCTGCGGCCGACAAGATTGACGCCCGTGGCCTTGATCATCTCGGCATAGTGGTCATCCTCGGGCACGACATAGCCTTGGGACAGGCGCGACCCGTTTTCCATCTTGCGCCCCCCGAAATGGTCAGAAACATCCTTGATGAGGAAGGGAACGCCGCGCATCGGACCATGGGCAAGCCCCTCCTCCGGCTGGGCGAAACGGTCTTCGTAAAGTTCGATGATCGCGTTCAGCGTCGGGTTCACGCGGTCGATGGCGGCCCGTGCCGAAGCGGTGACTTCGGCCACCGTAACCTCGCCCGCTGCGATCAGCCGGGCCAGTTCGGTGCCGTCACACTTGGCATATTCTTCGGGCGTAAGGGCAGCTTTGACGTTCTTCATTCCGGGTATCCCATATGGCTGCGCGCCAGTCGCGCGAATATCGCGCGCGGATGGCATCGCCGGTGCACTGCGGTATGTGGCGTGGATGATGGGTGGAAAGGGTATCGGCCAAGGCCCCGTCAACCAGGGCTGATCATGAAATACTTGCGAAAGCGCCCATGCGATTCCCACAGACCGGTGAAGCCCTTCGCCATGAAGAAGGTGTCGCCCGCGCGGTAGGTCACCATGTCGCTGCCATCTGCCGTGATCTCGACGGCACCTTCGATGACGCTGCACATCTCGTTATAGGGATAGTCGATCAGCCGCTCGGCATAGGCTCCGCAATCCCATACCCCGATCATCGTGGTTCCGTCCGCCGAAGCCAGATGGACAAACGCGCGCTCGTCCGGCACGCCGCGCAGAACATTTTCGGGGTTGGCAAAGGCACAAGCCTCCATCCGGCCATCTGCATCCTTCGTCATCATCCCATGCGACTGCGCCATGCGCTTTGCCTCCTGCCGATCCTTTCGGTGTACAGTCATGCTAGTCGCGCGGATCGGGCCGGGACAATCGGCAAAGACCGTTGCGCCTGTGCAGCTTTGGTGCGCCGCAGCACCAAGTCGCACAAAGCGCTAAAAGTGCGGCGCGAAGAACTCTTCTCCGGCACTCAGATCGTTCTGCGTGCAGTAGCGAATGTAACTGCCGATCTCGGGGCTATTGCTGGGAAACTGCCCGCACGCCCTCAGCGCCGCGCGCATGTCGATGTTGCGCCCCAGATAGCGCCAGCACGTCCGCAGCGCATAGATATCGCGCGAACTGTCCGGCGCGACACCCAGAACCAGACCGGACAGAAAGGTCAGCGCGCCTTCGCTGGCACCGTACAGGACGGTGAAGAAGGTCGAGCTCGTTTCTTGCGGGCGTCGCTCGATCATGGTCAGCGTCGATCGCGAAGGGTAGGCAATCCCTTCATATTTCACGACTTTCGGTAAACCTGCCGTTCCGCTGCGATAGAATTCCATCGTCTTGGTGACAAGGCAGTTGTCCTCCAGCGTGATCCGGATCAGCACGCGTTGAACCTCCGGAATCTGGCGGTTTGGCTGAAAATACCCGTGATAGTAGCCCACATAATGCGCCGCCTGTTTCAGGTCCTGCCCTTCGATGAAACCGGCCATGTATTCGGAAATCCGGTCGCGACTGCGGGCCAGTTGCGGCGGGTGCACCTTGACCAGCGCCGCGAATTCGCGCTCGGGCAACAGGATTTCATGTTCCTCGACGCCAAAGAAATCGCACAGACGGCGCAGTGTGTGCAGGGATGGTGCCGCCGATCCGTTCAGATAGCGCTGCAACTGATGACGATTGATCCTAGCCTGCCGACAGATCGCCGATATCGACCGGCCATAACTGCACAGCAACCTGAGATTCGGGCCGAGATCTTTGCTGGACATGGCGAACTCCTTGCTGCGCCTTGTGTATCGCCGCGTTGGTAGCCGGTACGCGACACCCCGACCCATCCCCATGGGGCGGGGTTTGTCAGGCTGGCGATGCCGGGTGCCAATGTGGCCTTGATCCGGCAGCACCTCGACCTGATTCTTATGCGATATGGTGCTGATGTCAGGCAAATCAGCACCATGCCCAAGCCGCTTCCGCGCGTGACGCGAAGGCCACCACCGGCCTAGCATGCACGTCACACCAAGACCCGATCGGCGGCGGGTCCGCGTCCTCGCACGCCTGACGACGGTCGCCCTATCTGCTGCCACCAGACCGACCACAAAGGACCGACCGATGACCCGGAAACCCCGCGCGCGCGAACTTGGCCTGCCCTTCCCGGGCCCCAACAATGCCATCACCGATGTGGCCGGGGTTCGGGTCGGGTTCACGACGCTTACCGATCCGGGCAAGAAGATGCGGACCGGCGTCACCGCAATCCTACCGCGCCCCGACACGGGCAGCCCCCAGCCGGTCTGGGCCGGGTTCTACGCCCTGAACGGCAATGGCGAAATGACGGGTGTGCATTGGGTCAACGCCGCCGGGTACTTCGTTGGCCCGATCCTGATCACCAACACCCATGGCATCGGCGCCTGTCACCATGGCGCGGTTGAATGGATGATCCGGACCTATGACACCCATTTCCGCGACCGCTACGCCTGGGCGATGCCGATCGTCGCCGAAACCTATGACGGGGTGCTGAACGACATCAACGCCTTGCATGTCAAACCCGAACACGCCGTAGCCGCGCTGGATGCGGCTGCGTCCGGCCCCGTCGCGGAAGGTTCGGTCGGGGGCGGCAACGGCATGATCGCCTACGAATTCAAGGGCGGGACCGGCACATCCTCGCGCCAGGTCACTGTGGGCGGGGCAACCTATACCGTCGCTGCACTGGTGCAGGCCAATTATGGTATCCGCGACTGGTTCACGGTTCTGGGGGTTCCGGTCGGCAAGGCGATGCCGCTTGAACAGCCCTTCCGCGACACGGGCAAGGAGACCGGTTCGATCATCGTCATCCTCGCGACCGACGCGCCCCTGTCCGATGCGCTGCTGCGGGGTCTGGCAAAGCGGGCGGCACTTGGCATCAGCCGCTCGGGTTCGCCCGGAGGCAATTCCTCGGGCGACATCTTCCTTGCCTTTTCGGTGGCCGATCCGATGGCCGAACCGCAGCAACTCGGCCCGATCGTGACGCGCCACAGCCTGAACTGGGAAGAGATGGACCCGGTCTACGAAGCCGCGGTCCAGGCCGTCGATGAAAGCGTCATCAACGCCATCGTGCAAGGCGAAGACGTGCCCTGCGTCAAACCCGAGGGCGAGATCTGCCCCGCCATAGATACGGCCGCCCTCTGCCGGATCATGGCCCGGCATATGCGGGGCACAGATCAGGTCGGGCCATGAAGTTTCTGGCCACCAACCCGCCCCGGTTCACCGCTGAGGCCGCCGCTGACATTGCGCGCACGCATTTCGGACTGACAGGCCAGATCACCGCGCTTTACAGCGAACGCGACCAGAATTTCCGGATCCGGGGCGCGGGCGACTGGGTGCTGAAGATCGCCAATGAAATGGAAGCCCCCGATCTGATCGACGCGCAGGTTGCCGCGCTCGACCATCTGGCCCGGACCGCGCCCGATATCCCGCTTCCCAAGGTCCGCCGCAGCGCCGACGGGGCAGGATTTCGGCTGATTGCAGGACAAGGCGAAGCCTGCCACGCCACCTTTGCGGTCTCGTATCTGCCGGGGCGCATCGCGTCGGATTGCGCGCTCGGCCCGGATGACTTCCGCGGCATCGGGGCGATGATCGCCCGGGTCGAACGCGGGATGCGGGGGTTTTTCCACCCCGCGCTCGGCAATCGGGCGCTGCTATGGGACATCCGTGAACTGCACCATCTGTGCGCCAAGGCCCGGCATCTGGGCCCGCAAGCCGACGAGATCACGCGGCTTCTGCATGAGGTGATGGCGCGAACCTCGGGCAGGCTTGACCACCTGACCGCCCAGGTCATCCATGGCGACATCCATGGCCACAACGTGATCATGGCCGATCATGACACCAGGATCGCAGGGATCATTGATTTTGGCGACATGTTCCACGGGCCGGCGATCCTGAACCTGTCCAATGCGATGGCCGACTTCCTGCACGACACCGACCAGCCACAGGCCATGTGGCAGGCGCTGATCCGGGGCTATGCCGGCATCCGCCGGATCGAACCCGAAGAAATCGACCTGCTATACGATCTCGCTCTGGCCCGGCAACTTGCAACGATCCTGATCACCGCAACCCGCGCCGCAGAAAACGCGGACGAGGTTGATTACATCGCCGATGCGGGTTTCGGGGCGCCGCAAGGATTGGCCCCTTTCCTGACCCTTGGTCGCGACAAGGCCACAGCCATCTTCGGGGCCGCTGCCGGGCTTTCGGCACCGGTCGGCGGCCCGTCCGTAACCACGCTGATGGCACGCCGCAAAAAGGTGCTCGGGTCGCGGCCCTATGTCTTCTACGATCCCCCGCTTCATCTGGTGCGGGGCGAAGGGGTCTGGCTCTTCGACGCCGAAGGCCGCCGCTACATGGACCTGTACAACAATGTCCCCATCGTCGGGCACTGCAACCCGCGGGTGGCCGATGCCATCGCCACGCAGACCCGGATCCTCAATACCAACACGCGGTATCTGGGCGAACAGCTTCTGGATTACGCCGAACGGCTTGGCGCGCTGACCGGCGGCGCGCTCACGGCCTGCGCCTTCGTCAATTCCGGGTCCGAGGCGAACGACATTGCCTGGCGGATGGCCCGGGCCTGGACCGGGCAGCAAGGCGCGCTGACGCAGGAATTTGCCTATCACGGCATCACCGAAGCCATTGATGCCCTGTCCCCAAGTGCCCTGCGCAATGCCACGCCCCCGGTCCATGTCCGCACGATCCTGGCCCCCGACGGCTATCGCGGACCGTTCAGGCACGGCACCCCCGATCTTGGCCGCCGCTATGCCGAAGATGCCGACCGCGCCATCCGGTCCCTGGCCCAAGCCGGACTGAAACCCGCAGCCGTCATCACCGACAGCGCGTTTCTGACAAATGGGGTCCTGGACCCCTGCCCCGGCTATGTGGCCGAACTTTTCGCGCGCGTCCGCGCGGCAGGGGGGCTTTGCATTGCTGACGAAGTGCAATCCGGCTTTGGCCGTATGGGCCAGCATTTCTGGGGCTACCAGCATCATGGCGTCACCCCGGACTTCGTCACCATCGGCAAGCCCGCCGGCAATGGCCATCCGATCGGGGTTGTTCTGACCCGGCCCGAGATTCTGGATCATTTCATCGAACAGACCGCGTTCTTTTCCACTTTCGGGGGCAACAACGTGTCATGTGCGGCCGGAATTGCCGTGCTGGACGAAATCCGCGACCGCAATCTTGTCGCGCGGGCAACCGGGACCGGCAACCGGTTCAAGGCCGGGTTGAAGCAACTGGCCGATCAGTTTCCCCTTGTCGGAGATGTGCGCGGCACGGGTCTGGTCTTCGGCCTGGAGCTTGTGCTGGACCGCGAAACGCGCGCCCCCGCCCCGGTCGAGACAAGCCGCCTTCTTGAACTCATGCGGGACGAGGGCGCTCTTGCCGGAAGCGAAGGGGTCCACGGCAATATCGTGAAGATGCGCCCGCCGCTGGTCTTTGACACCCAGGATTGTGATGCCGCGCTGGCGGCCCTTCGGCGCAGCCTCGAACGACTTTGATTCGGGCGGGACGCAGCAAGCCACCGCAAGGCCGCATCCAAAGGCCATCGATCGGCAAAGCCC
The DNA here is from genome assembly GCF_036964905.1 of Gemmobacter denitrificans. Taxonomy (NCBI): domain Bacteria; kingdom Pseudomonadati; phylum Pseudomonadota; class Alphaproteobacteria; order Rhodobacterales; family Paracoccaceae; genus Gemmobacter; species Gemmobacter denitrificans. The sequence continues at coordinate 83,458 of NZ_JBALHR010000014.1, read as the reverse complement.
TCTCGCTGCGATTGTCGCGGCAGCGACATATAAACTTTAACGACCCGTCATCCGACCAACCTAGGGTCCGCCCATCAATTCCGATGGGAGACCACGATGAAAAAGACATTTTCCGCCCTTGGCGTTCTTGCCCTCAGCGCAACTTCGGCCTTTGCCGAACCGGTGCAGATCACCTGGTGGCACGGCATGGGTGGCGCGAATGAAGAGGTGATCAACCAGGTCGCCCAGAAGTTCAACGCGGCCCAAACCGCCTGCGGCCTGACCCCGGTGTCCAAGGGCACCTATGAAGAGGCGCTGGCCTCGGGCATCGCGGCCTTCCGCTCGGGCGAACAGCCCAACATCCTGCAGGTCTTCGACGCCGGTGCCGCCACGATCATGAACGCCCCCGGCGCCATCATCGCGGCCGAGGATCTGCTGCTGCAGAATGGCCATAGCTTCGACCGCGAAGCCTTCATCCCCGGCATCCGTCACTTCTATGCCGATGCCGATGGCAAGTTCGTCGGCATGCCGTTCAACTCGTCGGCGCCGATCATGTATATCAATGACGAGGCCTTTGCGAAGGCGGGCGTCGCAGTGCCGAAAACCTGGGCCGAGTTCGAGGCCGCCGCGCCCAAGCTGAAGGAAGCGGGCTATATCCCGCTGACCGCCTCGCAGCTGACCTGGATGTTCTTCGAGAACTTCTTCTCGCGCAACAATGTGCAGATGGCCTCGAACACCAATGGCTATGACAGCTTTGAAGGCACCACCCTCAATGCCACCGCGCCCGAAATGCTGGCCTTCTGGAACCGCGTGAAGGCCTGGCATGATGCCGGACTGTTCGGCTTCTACGGCGCAGGCTGGGCCGACAACCAGAAGCCCTTCGAAGAAGGCAAGGTTGCCCTGTGGATCGGTTCGTCGGGGTCGTTCGGCGGCCTGTCGAAAACCGCGACCATGCCCTTCTCGGCCACCTTCCTGCCCTATGACGAAACCGTGGCGGACGGCAACAAATCGTCGTTCATCGGGGGCGCGGCGCTCTTTGCCTTTGCGGGCAAGACCGATGCGGAAAACAAGTGCACCGCCGATTTCTACAACTTCCTGACCTCGACCGACGTGCAGGCCTTCTATCATCAGGCCACTGGCTATGTGGCCATCACCACCGCCGCCTATGAGAAATCCAAGGCCGATGGCTGGTATGAAAAGCACCCGCAGGCCGAAGTGGGCATCCTGCAACTGTCGCTGCCGCAGGGCGAATGGTCCAAGGGCTATCGCCTTGGCTTCTACCCGCAGATCCGCGTGATCGAGGAACGCGAATTCAACAAGATCTTCTCGGGTGAAACCACGGTGGAAGACGCCTTCAAGGCCATCGAGGCCGAGGGCAACGAACTGCTGGCCAAATTCGCCAAGACGGCGGGCTGATCGCCTGACCATGAACCGCCGGGCCCCGCTCCCGGGCCCGGCGGTCTTTGCTTTTTGTTCCCAAGGCCATGATGACCGATCTTCCCGCCCCGCTTGCCGCCAGCCCCCGGCCCCTTGCCCGGCTGCGCGCCGCAATCACCACCGCTCCCGAACCGGCCAAGCGTGTCCAGTTCGACAGGCCGTTGCTGCCATGGCTGTTCTTGCTGCCGCAGCTTCTGGTGATCTGCGTGTTCTTCTACTGGCCCTCGGTGCAGGCGATCAGCTCGTCCTTCTATCTGGAAGACCCCTTCGGCTTTGGCTCCACCTTTGTGGGCCTCGACAATTACACCGATGCGCTTGGGTCGTCGGAATATCACCATATCGCGCGTTTCACGGCCTTTTTCACTGCCGTGGTCACCGCCGTCTCGCTGGCGCTCGGGTTGCTGCTGGCGGTCAAGGCCGATGCGGTGATCCGTGGGCGCGGTGCCTATCGCACCGCGCTGATTTCGGTCTATGCCATTGCGCCGCCGGTGGCCGGGCTGATCGGGATGATGCTGTTTGATCAGCATATCGGCCCCTTCGTCACACTGGCCGCGATGCTGGGCTGGGATATGAAGGTGGGCATCAATTATGGCGACACCGCCTTTGCCATGATCCTTGTCGCGGTCTGGAAACAGGTACCCTATAATTTCATCTTCTTCCTGTCAGGGCTGCAGGCCGTACCGGTTTCCGTGCGCGAGGCCGCGATCATCGATTGCCGCAACGGCTGGCGCCGGTTTCGCACCGTGACCTTGCCGCTGCTGGCCCCCACGGCCTTTTTCCTGCTCATCATCAACATCACCTATGCGCTGTTCGACACATTCGCGGTGATCGACGTGATGGTGAAGGACAAGCCCGCCAACAACCCGATCACGCTGGTCTACAAGGTCTATAATGACGGCTTTCGCGGCAATGACATCGGCGGCTCTTCGGCGCAATCGGTGATCCTGATGCTGGTCGTTCTGGTCCTGACCCTGGCGCAATTCCGCTGGCTTGAACGCCGCGTCCATTACGGCTGATCCCCCATGCACCGCATCCGCCCCCTTGATCACCTGATCCTGCTTTGTGGCTGCCTGTTCATGCTGGCGCCCGTGGCCGTGGCCATCATGACCTCAAGCCACAGCGCCGCCGATATCCATGTGAACGGCCTGTCGCTGGCGCCCGGCGGCCATGCGCTGGACACTTATGAAACCGTGCTGACCAAGCGTGGCGGCTTTACCGGACAGGTGACCGGCGCCACCATGGCGATGAATTCGCTGATCCTTGGCCTGGGCTTTGCCATTGGCAAGATCGCGCTTTCGATGCTGGCGGCCTATGCGCTGGTCTATTTCCGCTTCCGCTTTGCCACGGCGATGTTCTGGGTGATCTTCACCACCCTGCTGCTGCCCCTCGAGGTGCGGATCATGCCCTCGTATCAGGTCATGTCAGACCTGCACCTGCTGAACACCTATACCGGGCTGATCGTGCCGCTGCTGGCCTCGGCCACGGGCACTTTCTACTTCCGGCAATTCTTCAAATCCGTCCCCGATGAACTGCTGGAGGCCGCGCGGATCGACGGCGCAGGCCCGGTGAAATTCTTCTTCGACATCCTGCTGCCGCTGTCGAAAACCATGATGGCCGCGATCTTCATCATCATGTTCGTCTATGGCTGGAACCAGTATCTCTGGCCCATGCTGATGACGACCGAAGAGCGGTTCTTCACCCTGATGCGGGGGATCAAGCAGATCTTGCAGGTCTGGGTGGGCAGCCAGATCCCCGATTACAACCAGGCCTTCGCCCTTGCGGTGCTGGCGCTGCTGCCGCCCGTGATCGTGGTGGTGGTGTTCCAGCGCTGGTTCATCAAGGGCCTGACTGAAAGCGACAAGTGACATGGCTTCCATCACGCTGACCAATGTGTCGAAAACCTATCCCGGTGCTGCTGCCGCCTCGGTCAGCGACATCAACCTGACCATCGCCGATGGCGAATTCATCGTGCTGGTTGGCCCTTCGGGCTGTGGCAAGTCCACCCTTCTTCGCATGGTTGCCGGGCTGGAAGAGATCAGCGGCGGCGAGGTGCGCATCGCCGACCGCGTGGTCAACCGTGTAGATCCGGCGGATCGCGATATCGCCATGGTGTTCCAGAATTACGCGCTCTACCCGCATATGACCGTGCGCGAAAACATGGCCTATGGCCTCAGGAACCGCAAAACCCCCAAGCCCGAGATCGAGGCCCGCGTGGCCGAGGCGGCGCGGATGCTGGAACTGGGGCCCTATCTCGACCGACGCCCCCGCGCCCTGTCGGGCGGACAGCGGCAGCGGGTCGCGATGGGGCGGGCCGTGGTGCGCCAGCCTGCGGCCTTTCTGTTCGATGAACCGCTCTCCAATCTGGATGCCAAGCTGCGCGTCTCGATGCGCGGCGAAATTCGGCGCCTGCAGCGGCGTCTGGGCACCACCTCGCTTTATGTCACCCATGATCAGCTGGAGGCGATGACGCTGGCCGACCGGCTGGTGGTGCTGAATGCAGGCCGGATCGAGCAGGTCGGCACTCCGCTGGAGATCTATCACGAGCCCGCCTCCACCTTTGTGGCCTCGTTCATCGGGGCGCCCGCGATGAACCTGCTGGATGGCGAGGCGGCGGCGGGATGGTTGCAGATCGGCCCGCATCGGGTTGCGCGGCAGGATCAGCCCGGCTCCGGCCCCAAACTCTCTGGCCCCGTCACGCTCGGGCTGCGGGCCGAAGACCTGATCCCCGCGGCGGATGGCCTGCCCTTCCGCACCGATTTCGTCGAGGAACTGGGCGCGCAGCGGCTGGTGCATGGCCATGTCGATGGCCAGCCGCTTGTGGTGTCGATGGACCCTTCCGCGCCCTTGGCCGAAGAATTGCGGCTGACCATCGCACCCGACCGCGTGCATGTCTTTGCCACCGATACGGGCAAGCGCGTGGCCCCTGCCCCGGTCCCCGGCGCCCCCCGGCCCGCAGGGGTGCCCGCATGATCCGCAGCGCCGTCCGCCAGTTGCAGCCGCTGTCGCACGGTGAACGTGACGCCATCCGCCATCTGCCCCGCAGCGTGGCGGCGCATGATGCACATCTGGCCAGCCTGCCCTGCATGACCAGCCTTGAAACCGGCGGCACCGCACCGGAAACGGCGCTGGCCTTCCCCTTCACCGTTGCGGCCTGGAACCTGGAACGCTGCCTGTTTCCGGCAGATTCCGCGGCAATGCTGGCCGGAACGGGCGCGCAGGTGGTGCTTGTATCCGAGATGGACAACGGCATGGCGCGCAGCGCGCAAGCCCATACCACCGCAGATCTGGCCGCGCATCTTGGCATGGCCTATGCCTATGGCGTGGAATTCGTGGAACTGGGCCTTGGCTCTGAAACCGAACGGGAATTCTGCACCGCCGATCACAATGCTCTGGGCTGGCATGGCAATGGGCTGATGGCGGCCACAACGCTGGCACAGCCCTTCCTGCTGCGGTTGCCGGGCCAGCGGTTCTGGTTCCTGCAGGGAGGGGATCAGCCGCGTCTGGGCGAACGCATGGCCATTGGCGCGGTGGTGCAAACGGTGGCCGGGCCGGTGGTGATGGTGTCCACCCATCTGGAAAGCAATGCCACCGCCGCCGCGCGCCACACGCAAATGGCCTGCCTGCTTGACGCGCTGGAGGCGGATTTTCCCGGCCTGCCCCTGTTGATCGGCGGCGATCTGAACACCGGCAATCACATCGGCGGCGATTGGCGGGCCGAAACCCTGTTCGATCTGGCCCGCGCGCGCGGCTTTGCCGTGCATGGCGGCCCGGAAGACCAGATGACCACCCGCCCCAGCCTCATCACCCGCTGGCCCGACCGCGCCATGAAACTGGACTGGTTTCTGGCACGCGGGCTGGATATCCGCCGGTCATGGATCGTGCCGTCCACCGACAGGCAGGACAAGCCGCTGTCAGATCATGACATGGTTCTCGTTGAAATCGCGGGCCTTTCACAACTTTGACGGCGCGCTCTGCCGCCCCTTGGGCCATGTGCCGGGCGGGATCGTTACAAGACCTTCAACTGCCTGCCATCGCAGCGACACCTGCACAGGGTAGCCTTACGACGGGTCAATTTCCATGGGATGGCAGGGGTGACATCAGGGTGCAATCCGCGCGACAATTCTGCGCCTTGCCCGCTTCTGGCGGTTGTCATTCCCTTGCGCAATGAAGAGCAGGCCATTGGCCCGCTGACAGAAGGTGTGCGTCAGGCGCTTGGCACGCTCAGCTTTGAAATGCTTCTGGTCGATGACGGATCGACAGATGGCACCCGGGCGGCCTGTCTGGCGCTGGCCGCATCGGACCCGCGCATCCGTGTCCTTGGCCATGACAGATCCGCCGGGCAATCGGCGGCGCTGCACAGCGGGGTTCTGGCGGCCCGTGCCCCGATCGTGGTCACGCTGGATGGCGACGGGCAGAACCCGCCCGAAAACCTGCCAAAGCTCATCGCACCGCTGCTGGGCGCCGAGGCCCCGGAAAACCGCGGGCTGGTGGCAGGGCAGCGGGTGGGGCGCAAAGATACCCTGTCCAAACGGCTGGCCTCGCGCTTTGCCAATACGCTGCGCGCGGCGGTGCTGCGCGATGGCACGCGCGACACGGGCTGCGGGCTGAAGGCCTTTCGCCGCGATGCCTTTCTGGCACTTCCCTATTTCAACCACATGCACCGCTACCTTCCGGCGCTGTTTGCCCGCGACGGATGGCAGGTGGAGCTGGTGGATGTAACCCATGCCCCACGGCAGTTCGGGGCCTCGAATTACGGCAATCTGGATCGCGCGCTGGCCGGGATCATCGATCTGGCCGGCGTGGCCTGGTTGATCCACCGGCGCAAGACGGCCCGGCCGCAGCTTCTGACGGCGGCCCCGGTCGTGACACTGGCACAGGCCGGCGATGCCCCGAACCCCGAACCCTATCGAAAGGTCAGCTGATGCGCGACGCCCTCTGGTCGGCCCTGAATGTCGGCAGCTGGACCGAGTTTTCCTGGGTGATGATCGGCCTGACCGGTCAGCTCCTGTTCACGGCCCGCTTTCTGGTGCAGTGGCTGGCCTCCGAACGGGAACGGCGCTCGGTCATTCCGATTGCCTTCTGGTACTTTTCGCTGGCCGGGGGCGTGGTGCTGTTCACCTATGCGCTTTGGCGGCATGACCCGGTGTTCATCCTTGGCCAGTCGATGGGCCTTGTGATCTACACCCGCAATCTCTGGCTGATCCATGCAGAACGGCATCGCAATCCCGGCCCGCTCCGCGGCTGAGGCAGAACAGGATGCGGCATGGTGGACGGCCTTGGCCGCCATTGGCGCGCTGACGCTTTATCGCGTCATCCTTGCACTGTTCGACCAGACAGACCTGTCCACCGACGAGGCGCAATACTGGTTCTGGGGGCAAAGCTTTTCCTTCGGGGCCTATTCCAAACCGCCCTTGATCGGCTGGATTTCGGGCTTTGGCACCTGGCTTCTGGGGCAATCGGTCTGGGCGATGCGCCTGCCTGCGGCGCTGTTTCACGGGGCGACGGCGGTGCTGATCCTGCTCTTTGCGGCGCGGATCGCCCCTGCACCGGTGGCGGCGCTGGCGGCACTGTCCTATCTGACCACACCCGCCGTGGCACTTGGCTCGGCGCTGATGACCACCGATACACCGCTGCTGTTTGCCGCCGCCCTGGCCTTGCTGGCGCAAGAGCGTCTGGCCACGGCGCGGCAGGCCGGGCAAGGGGCAACCGGCTGGGCCCTGCTGTTCGGCTTTGCCCTGGGGCTGGGGCTTCTGGCCAAACATGCCATGCTGTTCTGGCTGGCGGGCAGCGTGATGGCCGGGGCGATTTCGCCGCGCCTGCGGCCGCGCGCCGGTGACGCGGCGCTGGCCGCAACTGTCATGCTGGCGATGATCCTGCCGCATCTTCTGTGGCTGGCACGGCATGATTTCATCACCCTGCACCATGTTCAGGACATCACGCGCGAAACCGGCCTGTCACTGCTGCGGCCCCTGTCCTTCCTGCTGCAACAGGCGGGCGTGATCGGGCCGGTGCTGTTCATGGCCGTTCTGCTGGCAGCGCGCGACTGGCGCAGGACCGCATGGGCCGCCGCCCTGACCGCGCTGATGCTGGCCCCGCTGCTGGTGGTGCTGGCGCAGGGCGTGAAGGGGCCGGTTCTTGCCAATTGGGCCATTCTCTATCTGGTGCCCGCATCGGTTCTGGCGGCGTTCTGGCTGGCCCGGCATCGCCGTCTGGCGCAGCTGTCCCATGGGATCGGCCTGGCCCTGTCGCTTGCCCTGCCCCTGGTCAAGGTGTTCGGCACCGACCTGCCCGGCCCCGGGGGTCAACCCTTGCTGGCGCGCTATCTTGGCCATGGCCCGGTGGCGCATTGGGCCATCGACACCGCGCAGGATGTCGGCGCGGGCAGTCTGATCGCCCGGGACCGGAGCCTTCTGGCCGATCTGTCATGGTTCGGCGCCGAAAGCCATCTGGCCTTCCGCGCCCTGCCCCCGCAAGGCCGCCCGGCCCATCATTGGGAGGCAACGGCCCCCTTTGCCCCTGCCACAGACCCGCTGCCCGCCCTGCTGCTCTGGTCCGAAGGGATGTCCCCCCCCTGCCCCGATGCGGTGGAAATCAGCCGCTTCGAAGCCCCGCCCGGGGCCTATGGCGGACGCAGCTTCGTGATGCTGCGGCTTGACAGGCCGGAATGCCTTGCCCCGAAGGAGACCGCCCATGACTGACCGGCTTTATGATCGTCTGGTCTTCGCCTTTCTGCTGACGGTCATCCTGTGTCAGGCGCTGTTCGCGGCCTTTCCGGGGCTTGATCTCGCGGTTTCGGCCCATTTTGCCAACGGGCGCGGCGGGTTTGGCTGGGCCGAAGGCCTGCCTGCGATGATCAACCCGCTGCTGCGCCATACGGGCGAACTGGTGGCCGTGGCCCTGGTCCTGTGGTGTTTCTATGGCGGGCTGACCGGTTTGCTGCGCCCCGCCGCCCTGCGCGCCTGGGCCTTTGCCGCCCTGACGGTGGTGCTTGCCAGCGGCGCGGTCGTCAATCTGCTGCTCAAGACCCATGTCGGGCGGGCGCGACCGGCCCATATCACCGAATTCGGCGGCACGGCCCAATTCACCCCGGCCTGGCAGGTGACCGACCAATGCAGCCGGAACTGTTCGTTTTCCTCGGGCGAGGTGTCTCTGGCGGCAAGCCTTGCCATCGTGGCGGTGGTTCTTCTCTGGCCACGCCTGAAAACGTCCGAAACCCGGATCGCCGCGCTGCTGACCGCCGGGGCCTATGTGGGGATCGTATCGGTCCTGCGGATCGGGCTTGGCCGCCATTTCTTCAGCGACGTGGTGTTTTCCGTGCTGTTTTCCGGGGCGGTGGCACTGGTCCTGTACCGGGTCCTGCAGGTGCGCAGCGCGCGGCTGACCTTCGATCCGAACCTGCCGATCCTTGTCATGCTGGACCGGATTCGGGACAGCCGGGCCTTTCTCCAGGCCTGGCTGAAGAAACCGACATGATCCGCATCATCCCTGATCCACGGCGCCCGGACGGCGCAGTGCGCGCACGGGCAGCATCGCGTGTTCCAAAAGGCCAGGGGGCAGCATGAAACATGTCGGTTCGACCAAGACCCTGCAGCCCCAGGCCCATCCGGCCGGGGCGGCAGAGCCCCCGCCCCCGCTGCATCCGGGCGCGCTGGCATCGCAATGCATGGTGTCGAAACTGGTGGTTCTGGCGGCCTGCCTGTTCATGGCTGCGATCACTCTCGACGCCCCCGTTCAGGCCTTGTCGCGGTCGATCGACCCGTCGGTCAAATCGGTGCTGCGGACCATCACCCGGTTTGGCAATGCGGGATGGCCGCTCGGGATCGGGCTTGCCCTGCTGGGCATGCTGCGCCTGCTGGAACGCTTTCCCGATGCGCTGTCGCGGGATCACCTGAAAACCTGCCGCTCCGTCCTCTGGCTGGTGCTGCTGTCGGTCGCCGTCAGCGGCGTGCTGGCCAGCCTGACAAAGCACATGCTGGGCCGGATCCGCCCATCCACCGATGCCGATGCCATGGTGCTGGAGTTTTCCGTCATGGCGTTCCGCGCCGATTGGGCGGCCTTTCCCTCGGGCCATGGCACCACCGCCATGGCAGCCGCCACGGCGCTTGCGCTTTGCTTTCCGCGTCAGACCTGGGGCTGGCTGGCAATCGGAGCTCTGGCCGCCCTTTCGCGCGCATTGATCGGGGTCCACTGGCTCAGCGACAGCCTTGCCGGGATGATGCTGGGGGCCGTGATCACGGTGCTGATCTATCGGATGATGCTGGCACGCGATCACCGGCTGACCGACGCGCCCGAGGCCGCCTTCCGCGTTACCCTCGGCGCGAGATCGCTTCTGCTGGTGCTTGCGCGAAGATGGCTTCGCACCTTCGCGCAAGTGATCCAGACCCAGGCCGATTTCTTCAGGGGCCGCTGACCACCAGCGACGCAAGCGCTGACCGGCCTCCGGGCGAATGGGCCAGCACCGATTGCGCCAGCGCGTGACGGTCCAGCCCGTAATGGCGGTACAGTTCGCCAATGGTGCCGGTCTGGCCGAAATGTTCCACACCATGCGGCACCGTCCGATGCCCGCCGACCGCGCCCAGCCAGGCCAGCGTGGCCGGGTGGCCATCAATGGCGGTGACAATCGTGCAATCGCGGGGCAGCCCGGCGAACAGCGTTTCGATATGGCTGCGGGCGGCAGGGTTGCCCCGGGCGCGGGCGCGTTGCGCCGCCGTCCAGCCCGCATTCAGCCGGTCGGCCGAGGTCACGGCCAGCACCCCCACATCGCGCCGATGTTCCCCGATGATGCCCGCCGCCGCAATCGCCTCGGGGGCCACCGCGCCCTGATAGGCGATCACCGCATCGCAATTCGGCCCCGGCTTGCGCAGCCAATAGGCCCCGTCAATCGCGCCCTGCCGGAACGCGTCATCCTGCCGCTTGCCCGGCTGTTCGATCGGGTTCGTGGTCAGCCGCAGATAGACCGATCCGCCGGTTTCATCGCGCAGCCAGGTGCGTTCATCAGGGTCGCCGTCGCCATCGCGCTGCAGGTAATCAAAGGCCCATTCCAGGATGACGGCCAGTTCATCGGCAAAGGCCGGTTCGAACGCGGCCAGCCCGTCCTGCGACAGGCCGGTCAGCGGCGTGCCGATGGATTGATGCGCCCCGCCTTCCGGGGCCAGCGTCGCGCCCGAAGGCGTGCCCACGATGATGAACCGCGCATCCTGATAACAGGCATAGTTCAGCGCATCCAATCCGCGATGCACAAAGGGATCATACACCGTGCCGATGGGAAACAGCCGTTTGCCGAACAGGCTGTGGCTCAGCCCCGCCGCCCCCAGCAGCAGGAACAGGTTCATCTCGGCAATGCCCAGTTCGATATGCTGGCCTTCGGGGGTAAACTCCCATTTCGCAGTGGAAGGGATGCGATGTTCGATGAAGGCATCGGCCTGCGGCTGGCGGGCAAACAGCTTGCGCCGGTTCACCCAGGGGCCAAGGTTCGTGGTCCCCGTCACATCGGGCGAGGTGGTGACGATCCGCGCCGCCAGCGCCGTATCGCCCTTTGACAGATCATCAAGGATCTTGCCAAAGGCCGCCTGGGTGGACATCACGCGGTCGCCCTCCAGCGCAAGGTGCGGCACGGCAATGCGGTCATCGTGGAACCGACGATGGCCCCGCGCAAAGAACGGAACCGCCGCCAGGAACCCGCGCAGCGCCGCCGGATCGGCAACCGTGGCCATCGGGTCCCATTCCTCGCCCTGCGGCACGCCCATATGCGCCTGCCACGCCGCGAATTGCGTCGGGTTCATCAGCCCGCCGTGATTGTCCTTGTGCCCGGCAATCGGCGTGCCCCAGCCCTTGATCGTATAGGCCAGAAAACAGGTGGGCCGGTCATGGGTGATGGCATCAAATGCCTCGGCCATGGTCTGCACGCAATTGCCGCCCAGATTTTCCATCAGCGCGGCCAGTTCGGCATCGCTGCGCCGTTCGATCAGCGCCGATACCGGGCCCTGATCGCCCAGATCCTCCATCAGCCGCTTGCGCCAGACCGCGCCGCCCATGAAGGTCAGCGCCGCGTAATCCTGATTGGGGCAACGGTCGATCCAGTCGCGCAGGACGCTGCCCCCCGCTTCGGCAAAGGCCGCGCGTTGCAGGGCACCGTATTTGATCCGCACCACATCCCAGCCGAAGGCATCGAAAATCTTCTCGATCCGCCCGAACAGCCCCTCGCGCACGATTCCGTCCAGCGACTGGCGGTTATAGTCGATGATCCACCAGCAGTTCCGCAGATCGTTCTTCCAGCCCTCTTGCAACGCCTCATAGACATTGCCCTCATCCAGTTCGGCATCGCCGACCAGCGCCACCATGCGCCCCAGGGGCAGATCGCGCCCCCACCCCTTCGCGGCGATGTAATCCTGCACCAGCGACGCGAAAGAGGTGATCGCCACGCCCAGCCCCACCGATCCGGTGGAAAAATCGACATCATCCACGTCCTTGGTGCGGCTGGGGTAGCTTTGCACCCCGCCAAAGCCGCGGAAATTCTCCATCTTCTCGCGGGTCTGGTTGCCCATCAGATACTGGATCGCATGGAACACAGGCGAGGCATGGGGCTTCACCGCCACCCGGTCCTCGGGCCGCAATGTGTGAAAATACAGCGCCGTCAGGATCGACACCATCGACGCCGACGAGGCCTGATGCCCGCCGATCTTGATCCCGTCCACCTTGGGCCGGATGTGATTGGCGTGGTGGATCATCCAGTGCGACAGCCACAGCAGCCGCTGTTCGATGGTCTTCAGATGGGCATGGGTCATGGTGATCCTCCTGTGCAGATGGTTCTGCACGGCAAACCCCAGGCGTGTCCTTGCGATTTCGGTTGCCGGATGCCAGCACTGCGCAGGGTAACACCATGTTTCGGCTTTGTATTGGTTGAAAACTCCACGCTGACCGAAACCGGCATTCGAATCATCCACACCCGACACGCAACGGCATGTGCCGCCGGGGTGAAGATGCAACGCCTTCGGGGCAGGGCGGAACACGTCCCCCCTGCCCCGGTTGTCAGGCGCCTCAGGCCTTGGCAAAGGCCAGAAGGTCGGCGTTCACCAGATCGGGATGGGTCGCAAAGGGGGCATGCGACAGGCCCGGATAGGTTTTCAACGTGCCATTCCGCACCAGCTTGACCGCCCGCGCCGAGGTATTGGCGATCGGGACAAGCTGGTCATCCTCGCCGTGCAGCACCAGAACCGGAACCGTGATCGCCTTCAGATCCTCGGTGAAATCGGTTTCCGAAAAGGCCTTGATGCAGTCGTAATGCGCCTTGGCCCCGCCCATCATGCCCTGCCGCCACCAGTTCTGGATCTGGCCCTGGCTGACCGTGGCCCCTTCGCGGTTGAAACCGAAGAACGGGCCCGAGGCGATATCCAGAAAGAACTGCGCCCGGTTCGCGATCAGCGCGGCACGGAAGCCGTCAAACACCTCCAGCGGTATGCCGTCGGGGTTGCTTTCCGTCTTGGCCATCACCGGCGGCACTGCCCCGATCAGCACAGCCTTGGCGATGCGGCCGGGTTCGGCTCGGGCGGCATAGCGGGCCACCTCGCCCCCGCCGGTCGAATGGCCGACATGGATGGCGTTCTTCAGATCCAGATGCCGGGCCAGCTCGATCACATCCTGCGCATAGGTATCCATCTCGTTGCCGGTGTCGGTCTGGTCCGACCGACCATGGCCACGGCGGTCATGGGCGATGACGCGATAGCCCTGTTCCAGGAAATACAGCATCTGGCTGTCCCAGTCGTCGCTGGACAGCGGCCAGCCGTGGTGGAACACGATGGGCTGCGCATCGCGCGGGCCCCAGTCCTTGTAGAAGATATTCGTGCCATCGGTGGTGGTGAACGTCGCCATGATAAGGTCTCCTTCAGCGTTTGCATGGGTGGTGCGGTTCAGGATCAGCAGGGCAGCCGCAGCGGCCCCGGTCATCATCAGTGTCCGTCTGGTCAGTGTCGGGTTCATCGTGCTGCCTTTCGTTTCGGTATGGACAAGCTACGCCCTGCGCGGCATCAAGGGACGTGGCGCAAATGACAATGATCGGGGTAAATCGGACAATGACCCGCAACATGGACCTGGTGGCCGACATTGGCCTGCTGATCTATCCGGGTTGCGCGCTGGCCGCGATTCACGGGCTGACCGACCTGTTCGCGATTGCGGCGGATTGGACGGGCGAACCGAAGCGCGGCTTTCGCGTTTCGCATTGGCGGGCCGACGATGCGGGCGCGACCTGCGTCTGGGACAGCCATCCCGGCACGCCCCACCGGCTGACCCATGTCATCGCCCCGCCCAGCATCATCATGCCCGAACGCATGGCCCCCGCGCCCGGCGCTGCGCAATGGCTGAAAGACCGGCACGCCGCGGGCGCAACCCTGTGTTCAGTCTGTGCCGGCGCCTTTGTGCTGGCCGAAACCGGGCTGATGGATGGCCGCCGCGCCACGACGCATTGGGCCTTTGCCCGGCAACTGGCCGCACGCTTCCCCAAGGTGCACCTGGCCGAGGATCATATGGTGGTGGATGAAGGCGACATCATGACGGCGGGCGGCATCCTCGCCTGGGCCGATCTGGGTCTGACGCTGGTCGGGCGCCTGCTGGGCCCGGCCACGATGCTGGCCACCGCGCGGTTCCTGCTGATTGAACCGCCGCGCCACAGCCAGCGCCCCTTCGCCCAGTTCATCCCGCGCTTTGATCATGGGGATGACGCGATCCGCGCCAGCCAGCACCACATCCACGCCCATGCCGCCACCCTGCAAGGCGTGGCCGATCTGGCCGATCAGGCGGGGATGACACCGCGCACCTTCCTGCGCCGGTTCAGCGCGGCGACAGGGTTCACCCCGGTGGAATATCTGCAGCAGGTCCGCATCGCCAAGGCGCGCGAGGCGCTGGAACGGTCGCTGATCCCGGTGGACCGCATCGCCTGGGATGTGGGCTATGCCGATCCGGCCGCTTTTCGGAAACTGTTCCAGAAGCTGACCGGCCTGCCCCCCGCCGCCTATCGCCAGCAATTCGGCATCGCGGGGTGATCAGGCCGGGGGCACCTGCCCCGCAAACCCGCCAAGCGTTCCGTCAGCCGATCCGCAGATCCTGAATCCGGTCCCCTGTCAGGCCAAAGGCAAAGGTCAGCACCGCAGGGCTGCCCGGAAAATCACCGCTGACCCGCGCGCGAACCAGCAGCTTGTCGCCCGCCTCCGTCATCTCCAAAGGCTCGGCCCGATGGCGATACTTGATCTTCGCGGCCTTCCACCAGGCGATGATCTCTTGCTCGCCGTGATGGGTCAGACCTTCGTCATGCACAATCGCATCCGGCGCAAAGGCCGTGGCGAAAACCGCACTGTCCTGCGGGGGTTCGGCGGTGAAATAGATCTGGATCGGGGTCGGCAATATCATCTGCTGGTCCTGTGCTGATCTGCCCCCCGGCTCCCCACAGCCATCCGGTTCCACGGGATCACGCAAAATAGGGCAATGACAAGGGCCGGACATGCCGGAAACCGGGAAAGGGCATCAAGAAGGTGGGAACCATCGCGCGTTCCCGGCGGTCCGGCCCCGGCAACAGCTTGCCAGAGCCGCAGCCCCCCTTCAACCGCCGAAGACACAGCGCGCACCGCTTCGTGATCGGCTCAAGGCACGCCTCCAGCAGGGTTGCGGCATCGGCTCCCGCGCGAAATCGCAGGCGGTCTGTCGTCTCGTTGGCGGCCTGCCCCCCGGCAGGACCGGGCACTTCAGGTGGCGGAACAGGGCAAGCCTGTCCTTGCCATTTCGGCCACCAGATGCCAGCCTTGCGCAGAACCCTGCCACAAACTGGCACAGAATTGGCGGAATACACCCCGATGGATGATTTTGACCTTCGCATCATCCGCGCCCTTCAGGGCGATGGCAGGCTGTCGATCCAGGATCTCAGCACGCAGGTCGGGCTCAGCCCCACCCCGGTCTTGCGCCGGGTCCGCAAGCTGGAGTCCGAGGGCGTCATCACCGGCTATGCCGCTTTGGTGAATGAAACCGCGATCGGCTTTCCCGTGCAGGTCTTTGTTTCGGTCACGCTGGATCGGCAGGTGGACGAGGCGCTGTTCCGCTTTGAATCCGCGATCCAGGGCTTTCCCGAAGTCGTGGATTGCTGGCTGATGACCGGCAACCGCGATTACATGCTGCGGGTGGTGACAGACAGCCTTGCCGGGTTCGAGGCGTTCCTGACAGGCCGCCTGACCCGGCTGCCCAGCGTCTCCAGCATCGAAAGCTCGATCCCGCTGCGCCGGGTCAAGGCCGGGATCAGCCGCACGCCCTGACCCCTGCCCTGCCCCGCCGGTCGATCAGGCGCTGAACGGCAACGCCGTCGGCTGCAGGCCCGCCGCCCCCTGCGGCAGCGCCACAGTCAGGCCCGGGGTGTCATCACCGATATCGGCCCGCAACAGCCCCACCGCGACAGACCGGCCAAACCGTGGCGAATATACCAGTTCGCTGATCATCCCGACCTGTTCTTTCCCCAGCAGAACCGGCACCGGATGGCCCGGAAATTCCGGCCTGCCTTCCACCCAGAATCCGCTGCGCCGCCGCGTCAGGCCGCGATCCGCCCGTGCCTGCAGCGCCGCCCGTCCGACAAAATCATCCGCCCGCGTCAGATCGACCAGCGCGCCCATCCCCATCTCGAACGGATCGGCCGGGATCACCTGCAACCGCATGTCCGACCCATAGGAAATCAGCCCGCTTTCCACCCGTTCAATATCATTGGGAGCCCCCGGTCCGATGCCAAACGGCGCCCCTGCCGCCGCCACGCGATCCCACAGCGCATCGCCCTGGCGGCTGTCGGTCAGGTAGAGTTCAAACCCGCCCTGCTTCGACCAGCCCGACCGCGCCAGCACCAGCGGAATGCCATCCAGCGTAGTGTCGCGGAAACCGAAATAGCGCAGATCGCGCACCCAATCGCCAAACAGCGCCACCGTCACCGCCTCGGCGAGCGGTCCCTGAATGGCCAGCGGCGCAACATCAGGCTCGGTCACCCGCGCCTGCCATCCGCGTTCCCGCGCGATGGCGTCGCACCACAGGTGCAGATCGCTGTCCGCCACCGAAAGCCAGAACCGGTCATCGGCCAGTTTCAACAGCACCGGGTCATTGATCATCCAGCCATCATGGTTGCAGATCGGCACATAGCGCCCCTGCCCCACCCGGGTTCCGGTCAGATTGCGCGGCGTGATGTATTGCACAAGACGCCCGGCATCGGGGCCGGTGATTTCCACCTGCCGCTGCGCGGCCACGTCCCACATCGCCACGCCGGTCATCAGCCGCTGATATTCGGCCATCGGATCACCGAAATGCGCCGGGATCAGCATGTGATTGTAAACCGAAAAACTCTTCACACCCGCGCGCAGGGTCGCCTCGAAATAGGGGGATTTGCGCAGATTTGCACCAAGGGCGAAATCGAAGGTCATTCAAGGGGTCCTTTGTTCAGGCGGCTTCGGCATTATGGGCGGCCAGGGCGGCCATCAGATCCTCCAGAATATCCTCTACCCCTTCCAGCCCGACAGACAAGCGCACCAGCCCTTCGGCAATGCCATGCGCGGCGCGTTCTTCGGGGGTATAGGTCGAATGGGTCATGCTGGCGGGATGCTGGATCAGGCTTTCGGCATCGCCCAGGCTGACCGCGCGCTGGATCAGCCGCAGGCGGTTCATCATCGCAATGCCGCCCGGCTTGCCGCCCACCACCTCAAACGGGATCATGCCGCCAAAGGCCGCCATCTGCCGCCGCGCCAGTTCGGCCTGGGGAAAGCTGTCCAGCCCCGGATAATGCACGCATTTCACCGCCGGATGCGCCTCCAGCGCACGGGCAATGGTCAGCGCGGCGGCGCTATGGGCCTTGACCCGCAGCTCCAGCGTCTTGATCCCGCGCAGCAGCAGCATCGCCGTCAGCGGCGACATCACCGCCCCGGTCATGTCTTTCAGCCCGACCAGGCGGATCTGGGTAATATCCTCGGCCCGGCCCGCCACCAGACCGGCAATCACATCGCCATGGCCGCTCAGGTATTTGGTGGCCGAATGCAGCACGATATCGGCCCCATGTTCGATGGGCCGCGTGATGACCGGTGTGGCATAGGTATTGTCCACCACCACCCGGGCACCGTGGCGATGGGCAATCGCGCTGATGGCGGCAATATCCACCAGCCGGTTGTTCGGGTTGGCCGGGGTTTCGAAATAGACGATCCGGGTTTTCGGCCCGATGGCCTCGGCCAGGTTCGCCGGGTCTGACAGATCGACCGGGCGCACCGTCACCCCAAAGCGCGGCAGGCCATGGGTCAGAAAGGCAAAGGTGCAGCCATACAGCGTCTTGTCCAGGATCACCTCGTCGCCCGCCTGCAGAAAGGTCCACAGCGTCGCGGTGATCGCCCCCATGCCAGATGCGGTGCAGAGCCCGGCCTCGGCGCTTTCCAGATTGGCGATGCGCTTTTCCAGCGCTTCCAGCGTCGGGTTCGAAATGCGGCTGTAGAAATGCCCCTCGGCCGCACCGGCAAACATCGCGCCCCCGGCTTCGGCGGTTTCAAAGGTAAAGGTCGATGACAGATAGACCGGCGGATTCAGCGCACCCTGATGGTCGCGGGCGTCATGGCCATGGTGAATGGCGCGGGTGGCAAAGCTGGCTGGGGTGTCACGCATCGCTGTCTCCTTCGGTTTGGGCAATGATGCGCGGGGTGTTTGGGCATTTGGTTGCTATTTGTGCCACATCTTGCCAGCATATTGGCATTTCATGCCAAAGGACCCCCAGATGGACGACAAGGATCGCCAGATCATCCGCGCCCTGCAACGTAATGGCCGCGCCACGAATCTGGATATTGCCGAAGCGGTGAACCTGTCGCCCTCGCCCTGCCTGCGCCGCATCCGGTTGCTGGAGGAAAGCGGCGTGATCCAGGGCTATCGGGCGGTGGTCGATCCCCGCGCCTATGGCCTGCCGGTCACCGTCTTCATCCGCATCCGGCTGGAACGCCACAGTGCCGAAACGGTCGCGCTGTTCGAAAGCCGGATCAAGGCGATGGAGGAGGTGATGGAATGTCTGCTGATGACCGGCCCTGCCGATTACCTGCTGCGTGTAGTGGTGGCCGGGCTGGAGGCCTATGAGACCTTCATCCGCAGCCGCATCCACCCCATTGGCGGCATCGCCTCGATCGATTCCAGCTTTGTCTATGGCACCGTCAAATCCACCGGCGTATTTCCTGCCGATATCTGATCCGCTGTGGAAAAGTTGACAGCTGTCAACTCGGCACAGGGCCGGGGGACAGCAGGGCCATGATCATCGGACCCGGTGAAAATCCGCCCGAGGCTGCCTTGCGCGTCAGGTGCCGCAGATAGGCGCCGGGGCTGCGGATGGCGGTGATCCGTTGCAGGATGGCGGCCAGCGTCGTGGCAGCCCGTGGTCCGCCCATGATCCGCAGCGCATCGGCCCAGGCATCGGGGGGAATGCCCATCATCGGGCGCAGATCATGGGCCGTGGCCACAAGCTGATGCCAGCTGCGCACCTGCCCACCGGCATAGGGCAGCACATCGGGGCAGGCCTTCACCACCAGTTCCAGCGGCATGTCGTCAGACCTTGGGGCAGGGGGTTTGACCGTTTCATCGCAGGATTCAGATTCTTTAAGATCATGGTTTGAATCTTGAAAGTGCCGCCCAAAATGGCTGTCACTGCCGCTCGAAACCGCTGTTTCGGCAGGGGGGCAGACCAGGGTGGACAGACCTTCGCGCAGGGCATGGGCGGCAGCGGACAGCCGTTCCACCTCGGCCAGATTGAGCTTGCGGCGCAGCAGGCCGCGTAGGGCGTGAACCTGGGCCACCAGCGGGCTGTCGGGCGGCAGCAGGCCTTCCGCCTCGGCATAGGCCAGCAGCTTGGCGCTGTCACGCAGGCACAGCACCAGCGCTTCGCGCGCCAGACGCAGGCGCAGGGCCGTGGTGCGGGTGTCTTCGGCGGCGGCGATGATTTCGGGCGCGCGGATCAGCAGGGGGCGCAGCGAAAAGCCGAAGGCGCGCATCTGCCCGCCCATGCCACGCGTCGCGTAGCGTTTGCCGTTCGGGCTGTCATGCCGGGCGATCACCCGGGCCGCGACCAGCGCCGCCAGATGCCGCCGCAGGGTGCTTTCGGGCATGCCATGCGCCCGATCCGACAAGGTGGCGTTGGACGGGAAGACGATCAGATCGCTGCCATCTTCCAGCGCCCGGCCCGGCAGAAAGCTGAGCAAGGCGTTCAGCACGACCAGATCGCGGTCGGACAGGCCGAACAGCGCCCGCGCCGTGCGAAGATCGGAAAACAGGTGCCATTTGTCGATTTCAGGCAGCGGGGCAGGGGCTGCCGCGAGGGCCTGACCCGCCAGAAGGCCAGCCGAAACCGCGCGGCGCCCGAAGGGCGTCGTGGAAATATGCTGCATCATGATTTCACGAGGCAAAAGAATACCGCCCACCGCAAGAGGGTGGTTGACAGCGAATCGGGGGCCGGGGTAATCTTGAGGTGCTAGATCAAGAACGGGCCTCTCGGGATGTCATGTCCTGGGGGGCTTTTTCTTAGGCCGGGATGTGCCTCCTGTGTTGGGGGGATGGGATCATTCTTCCTTGCTCCATTCGGCGTGAAGCAGGGGAATCTGCGCCAGAAGCCAATCTTGAAAACCGGCATCGACGTGCTTTTCCATGCGAATCACCAACCGCCCGCCGCGCCGCGTGGCCTGGGCCAAAGGCGTGCCATCCGCGGCCAGAACCGGGTCTGACGGGGCAGGGGCGGCAGTGGGCCCCGCGGGTTCGGTGGGGGCCGCAGGGTTGCGGGTGGCATAGGTCAGCGCGGTTTCAAACCGGGCATCGGAACTGTCGGCGCCCGACAGATTGACCATGGCGATGAGTTCGGAGGGTTCGATATCGCGTTCGGTGATGGCATCGGCCAGCGCAAGCCAGCGGTCGCGCCCGACCGAAGGGGCTGCGCCAATGGCCTGCACGATATCGGGTGCGATGCGGTCTGCCACGGAAATCAGACGGGAAATCAATGTCTTGTCCATGGAAAGCGTATCGCCGATGATCTTGCGATCATAGCCCGCCTCTTGCATCTGCCGGGCGAAGCTGGCCTTTTCGATGAAAGACAGATCGCGCCGCGCGGTGTTTTCCTGACCCTGGGCAATGACCAGATCGCGATCATCCAGTTGCCGCACCAGCGCACGCACCGGGCGGCCCAGATCGCGCAGCGCCAGAACCCGGCGGCGGCCATAGACGATCTGGAACCGGCCATCCTGTTCGGGATGCGGGCGCACCAGAACCGGCACTTGCTGGCCATATTCGGCGATACTGTCGCGCAGGGCGGCATCTTCGGCCGCGTCGCTTTCCAGCCGGTCCTGCATGCCGCCCGCGTCGATCAACATCGGGTCGATTTCGATCAGGGCGCGGGCCTGCAGATCGGCGACCGAGCGGGAAATGGCCCCGATCGCCCCTTTGGCATAGCGCGGGCGGTCGGGTTCGGGCGCATCGGCCCGGGGACCGGCCATCAGACCTTCCAGCAGGTGTTTGCGTGCCATTCTAGCGCCCCCATGCCTTTTGAATCAGCGCCTCGATTTCGCCGTTCACGGCGTTCAGGCTTTCGATCGCGCGATCATAGGTGGCGCGGGTGAAGGCGCTTTTTTCCACCTCGTACAGCGTTTGCTTGGTGATGCCCGCATCAGAAATCGCCGTGGATTTCAAGGCGGTATGGTTCAGCACATGATCACCGAACAGCGAACGCATGAAGCTGACCATCTGGTTTTGCGGCCCGTCGCCGGGTTCGTATCGGGTGACCACATAGCGCAGCCAGTCATATTCCATATTACCCCCGGCATCGGCCACCACACCCAGCAGATTGGAGGTCATCAGCAGGAACTGGCACATCGACATCACGTCGAGCATTTGCGGATGCACCGTCACCAGCACCGCCGTGGCCGCCGAAAGCGCCGCCATGGTGAGAAAGCCCAGTTGCGGCGGGCAATCAATGATGACCAGATCATACTGCGCCTCGATTTCGGCGAGCTTGTCGGCAATCCGGGTGAAGAACAGGTTGCCCGCGCGTTCGGCCAGAAGGCGCGGGGTTTCATGTTCGAATTCCATCAGATCGAGATTGCCGGGAATCAGATCGAGATTGGCGAAATAGGTCTTGCGGATGATCGAAGCCATCGGCGCGGGGTCTTCGTGGCGGATCGCATCGTAAAGCGTGCCGCCATCGAGCAGGTCGAATTCCGGCTGAAACCCGTGCAGGGCGGAAAGCGAGGCCTGCGGGTCAAGGTCGATGGCCAGCACGCGATAGCCATCCAGCGCGCATTTCTGGGCCAGATGGGCGGCGGTGGTGGTCTTGCCCGACCCGCCCTTGAAGTTGATGACGGTGATGACCTGCAGGTGATCACCCGCGCGCCGCCCCGGCAGATATGTGCCGGGCACCTTGGCTCCGGCCTCCAGCAATTGCCGCAGGGCCATGATGTCTTCGGGCGTGTAAAGTCGGCGGCCCCCGGCGCCGGTTTCGGGCTGCGGGCCGCGGCCTTCGAGGCTGAGCTTGCGCAGATAGGCGTCTTTCACGCCCAAAAGCTCGGCCACCTCGCCGCTGGTGAAGCGGCGCAACTGTTTGCTTGCATTGGGGGGGAAAAGCTGCGCCCGATGGGCGAGCAGGCGTTCGGACAAAAGCGAAGCATGTTCGCCGACCAGCCGGTCAATACGGGTTTGGTGTGCCATCACTGCCCTTTTGCCGTGCCGCTTGTTACGGCTTGCGGCGATTTTATCACTGCTTGGCGTAAATCATTGCGCGATTTTTCGGATTCGGGCAAGAGGGTTCGCGCAACAGTTTGTGGTTGCGCGTCCAAAGACCGCAAGAGCGGCGTTCAGGGCAGAATACGATCGGCCACGGCCGGGTGATCTGCGGGCCAGGGGTCGGCATAGGCGGGATTGGTCAGAAAGCTGTCATCGGTCAGGCTTTCGAGGAAGGCGATGATGTCGGCAGCCTCGGCCTCGGTCGCGGTGTTGCCGATGATCATGCCGTCGCGCAGCGGGCTTTGCGCGCCGTTGCCCGCATGGGGCCCGGTGGCAATCCTGCGCCCGCCCGCGCGGTAATGATCCAGCACATCGGCCAGGGTTTCGGCGGAACCGTCGTGGAAATAGGGCGCGGTCAGCGCCACATTGCGCAGGGATGGCGTGCGGAACTTGCCCATATCGGCGGGATCGCCGGTCAGCTCCATCAACCCGGTATTGTCGGCGGGATAGGCCCCCGCGCCATCGGTGTTGTAAAGCCCGGTGTTGTGGAACCCGGTTTCGGCAAAGGCCGAGCGGCTGGTCTGCAGATTGTCGGTGAAATGGATGCCGGAATGGCAGTGGTAGCATTCGAAGCGGTGATCGAAGAACAACTGTTCGCCGCGTTTGGCGGCCTCGGACAGGGCGTCATCCTCGCCTGCGTATTTGAACCGGTCATAGGGGCTGTTCACCGAAATCAGGCTGCGCTGAAAGGCGGCCAGCGCGCGGGTCACGGTGAAGAGGTCCGGCGCGGGCCGGTCGGGGAAGGCGGCGGGGAAGGCCGTCTGGTAATAGGGATCGGCGGCGAGCCGGGCAAACAGCGCGGCCTCTTGCCCGTTATTGCCCATTTCATCGGGGTTATCGCCAAAAAGCGGCATCAGCGCCTGAAATTCAAGGCTGGTCATATGCGGATTGGCCCAGGTGAGGCGCGGCAGATAGCCGACATTGGCCAGCCCCGGCGCGTTGCGGATGCCGGGCGTGCCGTTGATGCCGATGGGAACCGCGCGCCCGTCGGTAAAGGCGCGATCCTGCACATGGCAGGACACGCAGGCCACCGTGCCATCCGCCGACAGGCGCGCGTCATAAAACAGATGCCGCCCCAGTTCGACCTTGGCCGCCGACATCGGGTTGTCATCCGGCACGGGCGGGGCGGGCATCCAGTCGGGGATGGGCCAGGCATAGGGTTCGGCGGCCAGCGTCAGCGGTGTGGCAAGGGCAAGCCCCGCCACACCGATGCGCCCCGCCCATCGGGCAAGGCGGCGCATGGATCAGCGCATCGAGACGAGCTGCTGCGCCCCGGCCGGAATGTCACCGTAAGGCAGGCCCAGCTTGGTCATGACCGTGGTGCAATCGGCATCATTGGGGAAGGACATGCAGCCGGGCGAGGTTTCTGCTGCGTTCACCGTCATGTCGGCCTCGGCCACCACGGCTGCGGGGTCGATCACCACCACATTCTTGGCCGGATCAAAGCTGGCAAAGCTGACGGGCAGGTGGTTGGGGTTCTTGCATTCGGCGGTTGGCGCCTCGGTCTTTGAGGCTGCCGGGCATTGGGTGGAGCCCAGATGCAGGAACCAGCCTTTCGGGCCATCGGCGGCCTTGTTCACCGGCACCATGTCAATGCGGACAAAGCGGTAGCCGCCCTGCCAGTTCCAGAACATCGCCGTGGTGTTCAGCGGGGCGGCGGCCAGTGTCGGGTCATTGTGGTTCTTGTCGAACGGCACGGCCAGCGTGAAGGACAGGCCGACATAATCGCCATCGGGCACAGTGCCGCGCAGGGTGGTGTTCATCTCGGCGGTGCCGTTGGAACAGCCGCCGGTGCCATCTTCGAAATCCAGCAGCGCCAGATCGTCGAGCTGCCATTTGCCATCCTGGTCAAGCGCGATCGGCTGTGCGGTGCCATCGGCGCGGATCAGGGCGGTACCGGAGACGAAAAGGCGATAGTCGATGCCGGTGACGGCGGTGGCCTTGGCCCCGATGCCGTCATAGGTTTCGGTGCAGGCAAAGGGTTTGCCGGCAATCTCGCCCGCGAAGGTGATCGCGACGGGTTGATCGGCAAGGGCGGGACTGGCGGCAAGTGCTGCAGCAAAAACGATGTATTTCATGAGTTTACCCCTTGGGTGTGCCAGCGCATTGGCGCGTGGCAGTCTGGATTGATCGGTGAAGATGGGGTGATCAGGCCAGAGGGGGCGCGCGGACGGGTGTTGCCGGATTGGTGCTGCGCCCCAGACCCCGCGTCTGCGCCGGAACAAGGATGGCGGCGGCGCTGCGCAGCTCGATATCGGCACCATGGGCGACGGGTTGGGGCAGAAGGATCGACCCGGCCAGATGGCAGGCGGGGCAATCGCCGGTGGCCATGTCATCCCCGGCAGCGCCGGGTTCGACACAAAGATCGGCCAGCGTCAGGCCCATGTCTGCCAGATAGGCGGCTTGTGCAGGGGCGGGTTGGGCCATCGGCCCGGCCATCAGGGCCGGGCGATGCGCAAAGCCCGACAGCAGGAGGCTGAATGCCACCAGCAGGACCAGCGCGATCCGCGCGCAGAACTGGGCCAGAGCGTAACGCATGACCTTGCAATACCATTTCAGAGGAAAGTGGCAAATGCCAAATCCTGCATATGTGGCCCGATCAGTCGGCGCCGCCTTTCGGGGCGGGCTGGCCTGCCTCGGCCACAAGAGCGGCGAGGCGGTAGAAGCCATGCACCATCTTGGAAAACGGCAGCAGCAGGAACAGCACCATCACCGTGGCCAGATGAAGGGCCAGAAGCGGGGCGACAAGGCCGGTTCCGGTGGCGGCATAAAGCGCAAGCCCGGTCAGGGCGACGACCCCCAGAAGCAGGATGAAGGCCATCTCGCCGCCCCAGACACGGGCCGCGCCCAGGGCGGGATCGGCGCGCAGTTTAAGGACAGCCAGCCCCGCCGCGCCTGCGACCATCATCAGACCGCCCGGAACGCCCAGCAATTTGGGCAGCGAGAGGAGCGGGTAGGGGGCCTGCCAGCCGAAAGCGTAATGCAGGATCGTGCCGCTGGAGGTGGCGGCAAAGCACAGCAGGAAGCCATACATCATCAGCTGATGAAAGATCCGCCGCCGGTCGGAAAAGCGATCGCCGGATTCAAAGTTGCAGCCGTCCCCGTGACCGCCCGAGAGGTTCTTCATCTGCGCGGCCGCCTGCAGCGCCTGCAGCAGATGGGCGAGCCGGACCGGGCCGCCGCCGATTTCGCGCCAGTAATCGCGGATCGACAGGGCCATCAGCGCCAAAGGCAGCAGGAAGGCGGGCAGGAAGATCGCCACCAATGTGTTATGCGCCAGATAGGCATAGAAGCCCGCGCCGGCATCCGGGCGCAGCGCGGTCAGCGCCCAGAAGAACCAGGCCAGCGCCACCACCAGCAGCCCCGCCATCGCAACGCCATGGGTCTGGAACAGGCGGGCCAGCGCGCGGGGGCGGGCCAGACGTTCCCAGCTTTGCACCCGCACCTCGGCCAGCGCGGCGGGGATGTTCAGCGCAAATTCGTGCGGGGCGGTGTATTGGCAGGCGTAATAGCAGCCCCGGCAGTTGTGGCACAGATTGGCCAGTTGCGTCAGATCGCCATCGGCAAAGGATTTTTGCCGGGTCATCGCCGGAAAGACCGCGCAGAACCCTTCGCAATAGCGGCAGGCATTGCAGATCTCGATCTGGCGGCGGGCTTCCTGGCTGGCGGTCAGCGGGGAAAGATCAAGCGACATGGGCGGCGGCCTCCTTGCCTGCGATACGTCCGAAAACCGTGCCGATGGTCATGCCGAACCCGGCCAGATAGCCTTGGCCCAGGATCGACCCGGCCATGATTTCGCCCGCAGCCCAGAGATTGCGGATCGGCCCGGCAGGGGTGTGAACCTGCGCCCGGGCATCCACCTTCAGGCCCAGATAGGTGAAGGTGACACCGGGGCGCAGCTGGTAGCCGTAAAAGGGCGGGGTATCGAGCGGCCGTGCCCAGTTGGTTTTCGGCAGGTTCAGCCCTTCGGTGCGCAGGCCGTCCAGCTCGGTCGGGTGGAACGGGCCGGGGCGGCAGGCGGCGTTGAACCCATCCACCGTGCGGCGGACGGCCTGCGGATCAAGGCCCAGCTGCGTGGCCAGATCCTCGATGCTGTCGGCCTTTGCGGGGGGAAAGACCGAAGGCATGAAAAGGTCGATGGATTTGGCGTCGATCAGGGCATAGCCCACCTGATCGGGCTGCGCGGCCACCAGCCGCCCCCAGATCGCATAGCGTTTGGGCCAGACATCTTCGCCTTCGTCATGGAACCGGTCGCCGTCGCGGTTCACGACGATGGAAAAGGGCACGCAATCCAGCCGGGTGACGATGCCGCCATCATATTTCGGGGCGCGGCCATCAATGGCGACGGCATGGCATTGGGTGGGATCGCCGACGCTGTCGGCCCCCTGATCCAGCATGTCGCGCAGCACGACCCCGCGGTTATATGGCGTGCCGCGGATCAGGAAGTTGCGCGCGGCAGGCCCCCAGGCGCGGGCCAGCCAGTCGATATCGGCCTGAAACCCGCCCGAGGCCAGCACGAAGGCCCGCGCCCGCAGGGTGACGGGCTGGCCTGCGATCTCGGCCTCCAGATGGGTGATGCGGTCGCCCTCCAGATGGACATGGCGCACCTGCGCCTCGTAGGCGATTTTCACGCCCAGATCGATGGCGGTGTTGTAATAGGCATTCACCAACGCCTTGCCGCCGCCCAGAAAGAAGGCATTGGTACGCGACAGGCTGAGCGTGCCCGAAAGCGAAGGCTGAAACCGCACGCCATGGGCCTGCATCCAGGGCAGGCAGTCTTCGGACGAACGGATGGCCAGCCGGGCCAGCGCCTCGTCGGTCTTGCCCTTGGTCACCAGCATCAGATCATGCAGGTATTCGTCTTCTTCGTAAGCACCGGTCAGCGGGAACATCGGCCCGCGATGCATGCAGCGGAAGTTGCGGGTATGTCGGCTGTTGCCGCCGCGATAGGCGACGGGGGCGCCTTCGAGGATCAGCACCGATGCGCCGGCCTCGGCGGCGGTGATGGCGGCGCAAAGCGCGGCATTGCCCCCGCCCACGACGGCAAGATCAAAGGTTTCGGGCCAGTCTTTCACAGGTCATCCTCCATCGGGAGTTCGCGGTCACGCATGCCCCGGATGCGGGCGGACAGCGCGGCATCGACATGGCTGCGCATGGCAGTTTCGGCCGCCGCGCCATCGCGGGCCTGCAGGGCGGCCAGAATGTCGGCATGTTCGGCCACGGCGGCGCTGGCGCGCAGCGGATCGGCCAGGGTGGTCGGGCCAAGGATCAGCAGGGTCTTTTGCAGCGCGCTCATGGATTTCAGCAGGAAGCGGTTGCGCGCGGCCTCCAGCAGCATGCGGTGAAACTGGCGGTTTACCTCGCGCGCTTGCGGGCCTGCGGGGGCGCGGGCCAGATCGGCATTCAGCGCGGCCAGTTCGGCCAGTTCGATGTCGGATGCCGCGCGGGCCGCCAGCCGGGCCGCCGTGCCTTCCAGCACGGCCCGCATTTCATAGAGTTCGACCACTTCGGCATGATCGAGGCTGCGGATCGTGGCCCCCTGACGGGGCAGATGGGCGACCAGACCGTCAGCCTCCAGCTGGCGGATGGCTTCGCGCACCGGGGTACGGCTGATGCCAAGCCGTTCGGCCAGGTCGGTTTCGCGCAGGCGGGTGCCGGGTGGCAGGGTGCCGTTGCGGATCTCGTCCAGCAGCCGCCGATAGGCGCTTTGACCCTGGGGAAGTTCGCTGTCTTCGGCCATCTGACGACTCTCTTGCGATTCATGTGTCCAGCTGTATACAGTTGGATACAACGCTTGGCAAGGAGTCAGGACATGCCGTCGCAGATGCGCAATCGTGTGGCCACGCTGCTGCTGGCCCTGGCCGGGGCAGGGGGGGCCTGGGCCCTGGCTCTGCCGCTGCCCTTTCTGTTCGGGCCGATGGGGGCCTGCCTGCTGGCCGCGCTGGCCGGGGCACCGCTGAAGGGGATGGGCGCGATTTCGACGCTGGCGCGCACGGTTCTGGGCGTGGCGATCGGGGCCTCCATCACGCCCGAGGTGATCGGGCGGATCCCGCAGATGGCGGGCAGCGTGGCGCTGGTGCCGGTCTATGTGGTGATCATCGGGTTGGTGGGGTTCCCGTTCTTTCGCCGTCTGGGCTATGATCCGGTGACAGCCTGGTATGCCGCCATGCCGGGCGGGTTGCAGGACATGGTCAGCTTTGGCGCAGAGGCGGGGGGCGATGCCCGGGCGCTGGCGCTGATCCATGCGTCGCGGGTGCTGATCATCGTGACCCTAGCGCCGCTGATCCTGACCGGGCTTTACGGCGCTGCGCTGACCGGGGCGGTGGGGGCGCCGATGCGCGATCTGCCGGTGGCGGAGCTGGCCCTGCTGGCCGGGGCGGCGCTGATCGGCTGGAAGGGGGCGGAGCGGATCGGGCTGTTCGGGGCCTCCATCCTCGGGCCGATGATCCTGACCACGGCGCTGTCGCTGGGCGGGCTGATCCATACCCGCCCGCCGGCCGAGGCGATCCTGGCGGCACAGCTGTTCATCGGGATCGGGATCGGCGTGCAATATGTGGGCGTGACCCTGCGGGAATTGCGTAGTTTCATCCTGTCGGGGCTGGCCTTTGTCATGGTGCTGGCGGTGCTGGCGGCGATCTTTACCGAAGTGGTCACATTGACCGGGCTTGCACAGCCGGTGGAGGGGTTTCTGGCCTTTGCCCCGGGCGGGCAGGCCGAAATGACCGTGCTGGCGCTGGTTGCGGGGGCGGATCTGGGCTTTGTCATCCTGCACCACATCACGCGGATGGTGGTGGTGATCCTTGGCGCGCCGGTGGCCGCCCGGCTGATGGGGGTGGGTCAGAGGCGTTAGAGCCCTGTGCCCGTGGCAAGGTGCCGAGAGGATCGACGAAGGCCAACTGTGGGGGAGATTTCAGCCCCTCGAAGCAAGCGCGCGAGGTCCGGTGCGGCAAACCGTTCAACGCGGGCAATTTCAGGGTCTTGTGTCGAAGCGCTGAGCTATTTCCGCTCAACCCAATCTCTGTCGGGCGCGCCACTGGGTTGGGGTCATTCCGAGTTCTTGGCGAAATGCCGCGCGCATGGATTGCGGGTCAGGAAAGCCAGAATGCGCTGCTATTCGGTCAATCCCTTGCGCTGCTCCCAACAAGGCATCCTGCGCGCGGGCGATCCTTGCATGGCGCAAAAGATCGCTGAGGTTCCCACCTGTGCGCGCCCGGATATGCCGCGTAAGGGTTCGACGGCTGACACCGCACCGTGCTGCAAGCTCATCAAGGGAGGGATTTCCCGTCGGATCGGCCCAAAGAGCATTGAGAATTTCGGCGACTTTCGTTTCGGCACCCGCCGCAGGGACCGGGCGTTTTGTCAGTTGGGGTTGGCCACCACTGCGGTGCGGTGCAACCACAAGATACCGCGCAGCGCTGTTGGCTGCCGACATGCCCGAAAATCGCGCAAGCAGATGCAGGCAGCAATCCAGCGCCGCCGCGTTTCCTGCTGAAGTAAGTATTTGCCCCTCGTCAACAAAAATGGCCGTCGGATCAGTCTGTACCTTTGGATAGCGCGTACCGAAGTCGCCAATCCGTGCCCAGTGAGTTGTTGCGCGCCGTCCGTTCAACAAGCCCGCCTCGGCCAAGCCATAAGCCCCCAGGCACAAACCAGCGACGATTGCACCACGCGCATGTGCCGCGCCCAAGACTTCGACAATGGCAGTCAAGACCGGTTCATCTGCATTCCGCCAACCTGGAAGGATGATCAGATCAGCGGTTTGCGCATCTTGCAGGTTGTGACCCGTGGTCATGCCAAGAGCATGCTTTGCCGAGATCCGGCCACCATGCGCACAGACGATGACGTTGTGATCATGCGCAGGACAGGCCTCATCAAAGACCGCAAGCGGTGTCGAGAGCATGAAGGGGCTGATGCCATCATAGGCAATAATCGCAATGCGCATTGGCCCGATTCACATGCAAAATGGCCATCAGGCCACTCTTTTCCCGTCTCAAAACGCGCTAGACGCCTTTATCGCAGAAAATGGAGACCCGAGATGACCCGAGCACTTCTGATAATTGATGTTCAACAGGACTATTTTGCTGGCGGCGCATTACCTTTGCACCGCGCTGATGAGGTGGAGACTGCCGTCGTGGCAGCGATTGCCCAAGCAAAGCGCGCTGGCGATCGTATCGTGCTGGTGCGCCATGTTTCAGATGCACAGAGCGGACTTTTCGCAGCGACAGGCAACGGCATTGCGGTGCGCCCCGCAGTCTTGGCCGCGGCTGGCGACGCGCCTGTCGTGACCAAGAGGTTTGCAGATTCGTTTCAGGAAACCGATCTCGATGACCATCTCGATGGCGTGACCGAATTGCTGATCTGTGGAATGATGACGCAAAACTGCGTCGCGTTCACGGCAATGTCCGAGGCGGCGAAACGGTTCAAGGTCACCGTCATCAGCGATCTTTGCGCCGCGCCAACAGAGAGTGTTCATCTGATTGCGCTGAGTGCTCTGAGGTCGAAACTGCCGGTCGCTGGGGCTGCCAGTATCTGGCCGTGAAAGGCCAATCGGCCAAATTGCAGGTTGCAGCCCCATGGCCCTACAAGTGTGCAAGAAACCTCGTTTCTGCGACGCGCGCGCGCATCTCGCATCAGACAGAAATGGGCAATCTGGGCGGGCCAAGACTGTCATCGGGCCGCCTGTCCGGGGCGTTCAGCGCGCGTGGCGGTTCTCCCAGGTTTCGGGGTTGATCATGTGGATGGGGGCGCCTGCGGCATAGGCGTTGATCTGATCGAAGATGTCGGCGAATTGCAGGTCGAATTCGTCTTCGGTGACATAGCCGATATGGGGCGTGGGCAGGACGTTCGGATGGGTCAGCAGCGGATGGCCGGGATCGCGCAGCGGTTCGGCGTCAAAGACATCGACGGCGGCAAGGATATGGTTGCGGGCGATTTCGGCCTCCAGCACCCCCGGCGCGATGAGGCCTGAACGGGAGGTGTTCACCAGCAGGCTGCGCGGGCGCATGGCGGCCAGATCGGCGGCGGTGATGATGCCGCGGGTGGCCGGGTTCAGCCGCACATGCAGGCTGACGATATCGGATGTGGCGAAGAAGGCCGCGCGGTCGGGGGCGAGCGTCCTGCCATCGGCCAGTGCCCGCGCGCGCCCGGCCTCAGAGGCCCACCACTGCACATCCATGCCAAGCGCCGTGGCATAGGTTTCGACAGCCCGTGCAATCCGGCCATAGCCGTACAGGCCAAGGCGACGCCCGCGCAGGCTGCGGCCCACGCCCATCTGCCAATCGCCCTGACGGATCGCCGCAACCTGCTGCGGGATCTGGCGAAAGCTGGCCAGCATCAGCGCCAGCGTCAGTTCGGCCGCGGCATATGAGGGCGTATCGGCATGCATGTTGGAGCACAAAAGCACGCCGTTGCGGTTGCAGGCGGGCACATCCACATGCGGATAGACGCTGCGCTGGCTGATCAGGCGCAGATCGGGCAGCCGGTCCAGCAGATCGGCCCCGATCCGGGTGCGTTCGCGGAACAGAACCAGCGCCTCGGCCCCTGCCAGACGTTGGGCCAGCCGGGCGGGATCGGGTTCGTGATCGGTCCAGACTGTCACCTCATGCCCGGCGAGCCGGGCGAAACAAGGCAGGTCGCGCAACGTGTCGAACCAGTCGTCCAGAATGTGAACCTTCATTTGCCATCCCATATCTCGGCGGGCACCATGAGTTCGCCGCGCGCCAGAAGCCGGGCCGTGCGCAGAAGCCCCGCCGATTTCAGCATGAACCCGTCGGGGCCGTCTTCATAATCGACCGTCACATCGATGACCCCGCCGGGATGTTCGATCAGAACCAGCGCGGGCCTGCCTTCGGGCGGGGTGAACAGCCCCTCGGCCACCGTGCCGGGCGTCAGCACGCAAGAGGCCAGACATTGCGCGCCGGTGACCGCCATGGTCGGGTGGCAGTTCCACGGCATGAAATAGCGCGCGGCAATCGTGCCACCGGCGCGGGGCGGGGACAGCAGGGCGAATTTGGGCGTGACGGATTTCGACACATCGCCCAGACCCATGCGCCGCCCGGCTTCGCGCCGGATCGGTTCCATCCGGGCGTAGAAATCGCGGTTGGCATCCAGATCCTCGACCGTTTCATGGCCGGTCAGGCCGAAATCGGCGGCGCGGGCGATGGCGATGGGCATGGCGACATCCATGCAGGTGATCTCGATCCCGTCGATCACATCGCGCAGCAGGCCGGTGGGTAAAAGCGCCCCGGTGGCCGATCCGACCACATCCATGAAGTTCAGATAGACCGGGGCCGCCGTGCCGGGAACGCCGTCGATCATCGAACTTCCGGCATATTCGACGCGCCCGCCCGGGGTCTGCACCACGGCCTCGACCCGGGCTTCGGTATTGACCGAACGGATGCGGATGCGCGTCACATCGCCCTGGGGCGCGATCAGGCCCATTTCCAGCGCGGCGGGCCCCACACCCGACAGGATATTGCCACAGGTCGGTTTGAAATCGACCAGACCATCCTCGACGCTGACCTGGGCGAAGAAATAGTCGATATCGCAGCCGGGGGTTTCCGACCGCGACAGCATCGCGACCTTGGTGGTGACGGCAGCCCCGCCGCCGATGCCGTCGATGTTCAGCCGGTGCCCCGACCCAAGGCCCGCGACCAGAACGCGGGCAAGCGTTTCGCGGTCTTGCGGCAGGGCGTCGCGGCGGAAGTAAGGCCCGCGCGAGGTGCCGCCGCGGAAGAAGTGGAAGGGAATCCCGGTCTGGGGCATGTCACATCTCCTGGATCATCGAGGCGAGCCGCGCGCCGAAGGCTGCGGTGCCAAGCGCGCCGCCCAGATCGGGGGTGCGGGTTTCGGGGCGCGACAGCGCCGTATCAAGGCTGTGGTCGATGGCATCGGCCGCCTGTGCCGCGCCGAGATGGCGCAGGAGCATGGCGGCAGAGCCGATGAGCGAGGCGGGATTGGCCCGATCCTGCCCGGCGATATCGGGGGCTGACCCGTGCTGCGCCTGCGCCACCGCCGCCTGTGCGCCCAGATTGAGCGATGCGGCCAGACCAAGGCCCCCGGCGATTTCTGACGCAAGGTCCGACAGGATGTCGCCGAACATGTTGGTGGCAAGGATCACATCGAAGCGGGCGGGGTTGCGCACCAGATGCGCGGCAGCGGCATCGACCAGAATTTCTTCGTGTGCGATCTGCGGGTAGCGCGCGGCGACCTTGCGCACCTCGGTCAGAAACACCCCGTCAGAGAGCCGCAGCACATTGGCCTTGTGGATGGTGGCCACCCGCTTGCGCGGGCGCGTGGCGGCAAGGGCAAAGGCGGCTTCCGCGATGCGGGCGCTGCCTTTGGCCGTGATCTTGCGCAAGGCGATGGCAACACCGGGTTCCACAAGGATCTCGCCCGCGCCCGAGGCCATGTTGCGATCGGCATAGAAGCCTTCGAGGTTTTCGCGCACGATCACCAGATCGGTCTCCTGCGCCACCGGGCGGGGGGTGCCTGCGCGCGACCGGGCCGGGCGGATATTGGCGAACAGTTCCAGTTCGCGCCGCAGCACGCCTGACGGGTTCAGCCCGCCTTCGGCCACCGGGGGATAGGCATTGTGCGACACGGGGCCAAGGATCACCCCATCCGCCGCCCGTGCCAGGGCGATGACCCCCTGGGGAAGGGTTGTGCCCTGCCGCGCAAGGGCGGCAAAGCCGATTTCCGCGCGGCTGAGCCGGAGCGGCAGATCGAACCGATCCGCCGCCGCCCGGATCACCGCCACCGTGGCGGCGGTGATTTCGGGGCCGATCCCGTCGCCTTCAAGCACCAGCAGGTCCATGGTGCGGCGCTCAGCGCAGGGGCCAGGGCAGATCGACCAGCGATTGCAGCAGGCCGGACGGGAAATTGAGCGACAGGGCCCAGGCCAGCAGCAGGATGAAGCCCGCCGCCAGCGCCGTCATCAGCACCACAGCAACCGGGCCGGCCTTGGCCCGCACGATCAAGAAGACCGGAAAGAAGATCAGCAGTGCGGCATAGAAGCCGATCAGCGCCGTCAGCCCCACCAGCGCTGCGATCCATCCCAGCCCGCCCCAGAGCGTGCCGATCCCTTCCTGGCCGACGTGATCCCCGGTCAGTTCGGCATCAAAATGGGCATGGTGGCCGGTCTTGCCGCGCACCAGCTGGGGGATCAGGATTGCCAGCATGACCAACCCGATGACCGAAACCGCCAGCGGGAAGACCTGCCCGAGGAAATCATGCTTGAGCGAGTCGGTCAGCGCGACCAGCAGCAGCACGGCCATGGCCAGCGCAAAGCCGATCTGCGGCAGATGGGCCTTCAGGCCGGGAACATCGGGCGCATCATCGGCCTTGGGTTCGACCGCGCCATGTTCATCCACCCGGTTGCGCAGGCCAAAGAACACCGAAGCCAGCGTCATCAACCCGATGATGATCACCCCCGGGCGGCCAAGGAACGACCAGCCGTTGAATTGCAGCGCCTGGTAGAAATAGGTCTCGGCCTGCGGGGCCAGGACATAGCCGATCAGCAGGGCAGGGCGGGGCCAGCCGAAGCGCTTCATCAGCACACCCAGCACGCCCAGCGACAAGAGCGCCACCAGATCGGCCAGCGACCGCGTGGCCTGAAAGGCGGCAAAGCTGATCAGCACGATCATGAAGGGGGCAAGCCGCTGGAACGGGATCTGGGTCAGGCGGGAAATCGGGATGGCCAGCGCAAGGCAGATGCCCGCGCCCATCACATTGGCCAGCGCCAGCGACCAGATGATCGAATAGGTGATGTTCAGATCCGCGCCCACCATCGAAGGGCCGGGCTGAATCCCGAGCAGGACCATACCGCCGAGAAACACCGCCATCGACCCCGAACCGGGGATACCGAACAGCATCGTGGGCAGCAGCGCCCCGCCCTGCATGGCATTGTTTGCGCTTTCGGGGGCCACAACGCCCCGGATGTCGCCCTTGCCGAACTGCGGGTCTTTCTTCACCGTCTGGACGGCATGGCCATAGGCGATCCAGTCCACCACCGATCCGCCAAGGCCGGGGATTGCGCCGATGATGCAACCGATGCCCGCGCAGCGCATGGACAGCCAGAGATTGGCCCACCAGTCGCGGAACCCCTGAAACCAGCCGGAGCCGAGCGCATGGCCCGAGGCGATGGCCGAATTCTTGCGCAGCAGGTCGGCGATTTCGGGGATGGCGAAGAAGCCAAGCCCCACGATCACCAGC
Organism: Gemmobacter denitrificans; assembly: GCF_036964905.1. Taxonomy (NCBI): domain Bacteria; kingdom Pseudomonadati; phylum Pseudomonadota; class Alphaproteobacteria; order Rhodobacterales; family Paracoccaceae; genus Gemmobacter; species Gemmobacter denitrificans. Next base: position 48,046 of record NZ_JBALHR010000014.1, on the reverse strand, counting down.
GGAATACCGTCATACAGGTAATCAAAGCCGAAGATCATGCGGAATTCGCCGGTCGCGGGTGCGCCGCCGATGGACCCGATGATAAGGCCGATGCAGCAGGCAGCCAGCCCCTTTGCCAGGCTGCGCCCGGCCAGAACCGCCACCATCGACAGGCCGAACAGGGCCAGCATGAACAATTCGGCCGAACCGAAAGACAGGATGATCGGCCGGGCGATCACCACAAATCCGGTCAGGACCACCGCGCCGAAGATGCCGCCTGCCATCGAGGAGATGAAGGCCGCCGAAAGCGCCCGCGCCGCCTGCCCCTGACGGGCCAGCGGAAAGCCGTCCAGGACCGTGGCCTGACTGGCCGACGATCCCGGGATGCCCATCAGCACCGAAGAAAACGTGTCCGAAGTGGGGATCACCGCGACAAGGCCGATCAGCATGGCAAGGGCGGTGATTTCGTCCATGCCATAAAGGAAGGGGATCAGCAGGGACAGGCCGGCGATGCCGCCAAGACCGGGGATCACACCGATGACCAGCCCGACAGACACGCCGATCAGCATGTAGAACAGGTGCTGAAATGTCAGCAATGCGCCCAGAGCGGACAATAGGGTATCGACCACGGTGGAAACCTCCCGTGTTTGTCGCGCTGTGGCGACGGGTCATGGATGGAAGAAAAAAGGGTGCGGGGCCCTTGATGGCCGCCGCACCCGGATCGGAGAGGGCTTATTCTTCGCCCAGCTTCACGCCGTAATCGGCGGCCAGCATGTCTGCCACCTGCTTGCGCAGGTCGGGCGAGATGGTCGTGCCCTTTTCAAACAGCGCCTGTGCCAGCGGGCCGGTGACCTGTTCATAGGTGCCCAGAACCGCTTCGGCATTGGCCTGATAGTCGGGGTCGGCCTTCATGTCCTCGAACGCCTTCTGATAGGCCGCGACGATGTCATCGGGCGTATCTTTCGGCAGGAACACCATTTTCTGCGCCGGGAAGCCTGCGGTGAAGAAGGCGAAATAGGCATCGTATTCCGGGCCCGAAGGCGCGGCACCGGTCAGCGTCTGATAGGCTTCGACGAAAGAGGGCAGTTCGGGGAAGGTCGGATCGCGCACCACCTCGCCCGCCTCGTTCAGCACGCCCCAGCTGAACAGCGGCACGGCCTGACCGGCATCGACCAGCGGCTTGACGTTCTTGATATAGGCCGAGGAGGTCTGGTAATCGATGTTAACTTCGGCGCGTTCAAAGGCCAGGCGGCCATCGCCGCGTCCCTTGAACCCGAACACATGCTGGACATTGAAGCCCATCAGGCGGAAGCCGAGCAGCGGCACCAGATCCAGCGAGGTTGCGCCCTGGCTGGCATAGACCAGGTCCTTGCCCTTCAGCATCGCGATATCTTCGGGCGCCTTCAGGCCCAGCGACGGGGTGGTATAGACGACGCCGCCCGTCGGGCCGGCCATGGCAATCTTCCAATCCTTGTATTCATAGCGCACGCGCGGATCGCCCAGCAGATAGGGGAACTGCGTCGACCCCGAGGTGCCAAGGATGGTCAGCCCGTCGGGCTTGGCGCGGGCGGCAAACAGGTTGGTGCCCTTGGTCGAACCGCCACCGGGTTCGTTCACCACCACCACGGTGGGCTGGCCCGGCAGATATTTGGACAGAAGCGGCGCGTTGAAGCGGGCCCAGGTGTCGGAACCGCCACCGGCCGAAAAGGGGATGATCCATTCGATGGTCTGGCCGCCGAAATCCACCTCGGCGGCGGCCGGCTGTGCCAGGCCCATGGCCATCGCCCCGGCCACAAGGCCAAGGGCCACGCGGCGCGTGATGTTGAAGTCTTTTGTCATGTCGTCCTCCCACGATCCCAGTTGCACGCCGTGCAGGCCAGACCTGCCATCAGACGCGGTGCCGTTCTTGATTTCTCCTCCCAAGGACGGCTTGATGCGCACCATAGGCCGGTTTCCTGTCGGAAACCTGTCCGGCACCCCGCCTGCACCAGAGGGAACCCCGATGCGCGTGCTTCTGATCGAAGATAACCAGAACCTGGCGAAGGGCATCGCCAATTCCCTGAAAGATCAGGGGCATGCGGTGGATCATCTGGAAGATGGGCTGGATGGGGATGCCTTTCTGGCGCATAATTCCGCCGATGTGGCGATCATCGACATCAACCTGCCGCGCCTGTCGGGGATCGAGATCATCCGGCGCATGCGGGCGCGTGGCGACACCACACCCGCGTTGATTCTGACCGCGCGGGGCAAGACTTCGGAACGGGTGGAAGGGCTGGATGCCGGGGCGGATGACTATCTGGTCAAGCCGTTCGACATGGCCGAACTTGTGGCGCGGCTGCGCGCGCTGTCGCGCCGCCGCCCACAGGTGGCCCCCTTGCGCGAGACCATCGGCGCGCTGGTCTATGACCGCGAACAGCGGGTGGTGCTGCTGGGCGCGCGCAACCTCGATCTGCCGCGGCGGGAACTGGCGCTGTTCGAACTGCTGCTGGAACACCGCGGCAGGCTGATCGAAAAGGACCGGATCGCAGACAATCTGTATGGCACCGGCACGCCGGTGGAGCCCAATGCGGTTGAACTGCTGGTCTCGCGGCTGCGGCGCAAGATTGATGGTTCCGGGGTCACGATCCGCACCGCACGCGGTTTGGGCTATATGCTGGACGAAGGGTGATGCTGCGCCAGCTTTCATTGCGCGGCAGGCTGTTCCTGCTGCTGATCCTGCCGCTGGTTGCTGTTGCCACTGCCGCATCCTTTGCCCGCTATCAGGCGGCGACGCGGTTGTCGCAAGAGCTGTATGACAACACGCTGCTGGCGGTTGCGCTGACGATTTCGCGCGATGTCGTCATTTCGGGCGGCGATGTGCTGACCGAACAATTGCTGGACGAACTGACCACAGCCCTGGGCGATCCGGTCTATTACCGCATCACCGGGCCGGGGGGTGGCTTTGTGACCGGCTATTCCGATCCGCCCGATCTGCCGATGGATACGATCGTCGATGGCGGCGATCCGGTGTTTTTTGACAGTGTTTCGCTGGGGCAGCCGGTGCGGGCGATTGTCTTGCGCGAATTCATCAGTGAACCGCAATTCGGCGGCTGGGTGACGGTGGAGGTCTGGCAGACCATCACCCAACGCCGGGCCTTGTCGCGCGAATTGCTGGCCCAGTCCGTCATCCTGCTGGGATCCGTGTTGCTGACGGCGGTGCTGATCCTGTGGTTCGGCATCCAGCTGGGCCTGAAGCCGCTGCTGGATCTGCGCGACGCCATCGGTCAGCGCAGCCCCGATGATCTGCGCCCGATCCGCCGCTGGGTGCCGCCCGAATTGCGCCCGCTGGTGGCCACCACCAATTCGCTGTTCGAACGGCTGTCGCGGGCCTTTGCGCTGCGAGACGGCTTCATTTCGGATGCAGCCCATCAGATGCGCAACCCGGTTGCGGCGATCCAGAGCCAGGCCGAGGCAGCGATCAGCGCCCCCACCGAGGCAGAGTTGCGGTCGCGGGTGGCCGATCTTGCCGACAGTGCCCGCGCGACCAGCCGCCTGACGGCGCAGCTCTTGTCGCTGGAACGGGTGCGCGGGCGCAGCCTGAAGGAGTTCGTCCAGACTGTCGATCTGGTGGCGCTGCTGCGCGACCGGGTGCGCCCCTTTGCCGAAACGCAATTGCGCCGGGGGGTGGATGTGGCCTTTTCGGTGACCGGGATGCCCCGGCTGGTGGAATGCGATCCGGTGCTGATCGAGGAAATGCTGACCAACCTGCTGGACAATGCCCAGAAATACGGGCTGTCGCCGGGTGGGCATCTTGAGGTGGTGGTTGATTTTGCGCCGCACTCCATCAGGCTTTGCGTCCGCGATGACGGGCCGGGCGTGCCGGCGGATCTGCGGGAGCGGATTTTCGACCGGTTCTTCCGTCTGGATGCCGATCAGTCGCGCGGCTGCGGTCTGGGCCTGGCGATCGTGGCCGATGTGGCCAAGGCCCATGGCGGCACGGCGCGGTGCCTGTCAGAGGGCGGTGGGGCGGTGTTCGAGGTTGTCCTGCCCCGCTAGCGACGGGGTGCCCGGATGGGGGGGTGACGGGCTTTGTGCCGCAAAATGTTCATGACTGTCATTTTCTGTTTTCATCAAGATCGGCAGATTGACAGGGATGAACATTTCGGCCAGCGTCAGGCGCAGGACAGGCCCCCGGAACAGACCCAAGGTGCGGTGAGATGAGCAACGATCCCCTTTTGCAACCCTTTCAGCTGAAGCATCTGACGCTGCGCAATCGCATCATGATCACCAGCCATGAACCGGCCTATCCCGAAGACGGGATGCCGAAGGGCCGCTATCGCGCCTATCATGTGGAACGGGCAAAGGCGGGGGTGGCGCTGACGATGACCGCAGGTTCCGCCTCGGTCGCGCGGGACAGCCCGCCGGTGTTCAACAATATCCTGGCCTGGAAGGATGAGGTCGTCGGCTGGATGAAGCAGATGGTCGATGAATGCCACGATCATGGTGCGGCGGTGATGATCCAGTTGACCCATCTGGGCCGTCGCACCCGCTGGGACAAGGCCGACTGGCTGCCCATCGTCGCCCCCTGCCATGAACGCGAGGCCGCGCATCGCGCCTTTCCCAAGCGGATCGAGGATTGGGATATTGCCCGCATCATCGAGGATTTTGCCGATGCGGCGGAACGGATGAAGGCGGCGGGTGTGGACGGGATCGAGCTGGAGGCCTATGGCCATCTGCTGGAACAGTTCTGGTCACCGCTGACCAATGATCTGGACAATGACTATGGCGGCAGTCTGGACAACCGGCTGCGCTTTACCTTCGATGTGCTGCGCGCCATCCGCGCCCGCTGCGGGCAGGATTTCATCGTGGGCCTGCGCTATACCGGCGATCAGTGCCAGCCCGGCGGGATGACCGCCGCCGAGGGGATGGAGATCAGCCACAAGCTGAAGGCCAGCGGGCTGGTCGATTTTCTGAATGTGGTGCGCGGGGCGATTGATACCGATCCGGCGCTGACCGATCTGATCCCGATTCAGGGCATGAAGAACGCTCCGCATCTGGATTTTGCCGGTAAAATTCGTGCGGCGACCGGCTTTCCCACCTTTCACGCCGCCAAGATCCCCGATGTGGCCACCGCCCGCCATGCCATCGCCAGCGGCAAGCTGGACATGGTCGGCATGACCCGCGCCCATATGGCCGATCCGCACCTGGTGCGGAAGGTGATCGAGGGCCGCGAAGATGACATCCGGCCTTGCGTGGGGGCGAATTACTGTCTGGACCGTATCTATCAGGGCGGGCTGGCCTTTTGCCTGCACAATCCCGCGACGGGCCGCGAAGAAACCATACCGCACAGCATCGCGCCCGCAGCGGTGAAAAAGCGCATCACCATCGTGGGCGCCGGACCGGCCGGGGTCGAGGCGGCGCGGGTGGCCGCCGAACGCGGGCATGCGGTGACGGTGTTCGAAGCCGCCGATCAGCCGGGCGGCCAGATCCGTCTGACCGCGCAGGACGAACGGCGGCGCGAGATGATTTCGATCATCGCCTGGCGCATGGCCCAATGCGAAAAGCGCGGGGTCAGTTTCCGCTTCAACACCTTTGCCGAGGCCGAGACGGTCCTGGACACCAACCCCGACGAGGTGATCATCGCCACGGGGGGGCTGCCGCATACGGCGGTGCTGGGCGCGGGCAATGATCTGGTTCATTCGGCCTGGGATATCCTGTCGGGCGATGTGAAGCCGGGGTCGAATGTGCTGATCTTCGATGATGCGGGCGATCATGCGGCGCTGCAGGCGGCGGATCTTGTCAGCGCAACCGGTGCGGCAGTGGAAATCGTGACGCCCGACCGCAGTTTTGCGCCCGAGATCATGGCGATGAATCTGGTGCCCTACATGCGCAATCTGCAAAAGCGCAACACGACCTTTACCGTCACATGGCGGCTGATGTCGGTGGCGCGCGAAGGCAACCAGTTGCGCGCGGTTCTGGGCAGCGATTATGGCGATGTCCGGCGCGAAAGGCTGGTGGATCAGGTGATCGTGAACCATGGCACGCGACCGCTGGATGATCTGTATTTCGAGCTGAAACCACAGTCGCGCAATCTGGGCGAGGTGGATTACGATGCTTTGGCCGAAGGCCGCAGCCAGCAGGTTGTCCGCAATCCGGGTGCAGGTTTCCGCCTGTTCCGCATCGGCGATGCGGTTTCTGCCCGCAACACCCATGCGGCAATCTATGATGCGCTGCGTCTGGTGAAAGACCTGTGACAGGATCTGTGCGGGGTGCCCGGCTGCGCCCCGCGACACATTTGCCATCTTCGCATAGTGGATAGACCGGCGGAACAAGCCTTCCTACAGTGAAGCCCGTCGGCACCCGTGTCGATTGACGCGACGGCATGCCGCGATTTGGTCTCACTTGAAGGAGTTCAAGAGATGAAGCCTATTGTCACCACATTTGCCATTGTCGCCTTGTGTCTGCAACTTGGTGCCGCGCCCGCCGCTGCCGAAATGAACGATGATCAGAAGGTGGCTGCCGCGATCGCGATTTTGGGCATTGCCGCGTTGGCGCATCACAAGCACCATTACAAGGATGGCTACAAGCCTTCTGACGATGTGGAAACCGCTGAATTCGAACGCGGCTATCGCGATGGTTTGCATGGCTATGCCTATTGGGAATACAGCCAGACACGCGGTTATGTCGAAGGCTATCGCGCGGGCGAGAACGAGCGGCAGAACAGCGTGGCCCATCGCCGTGTCGATGCAGATCAGAAAGCCCCGCCCATGGCCTATAGCGGCTGCGCCGATATCGTGGCGCAGAATTTCGCGGCCAGCAAAAACCATGTGCATTTCGTCAAGGCCCGGTCGCCCCAGAAACACAAATGGGAGATCGAGGCCACGGTCGGCCACGAGCATATGGTCTGCACCATGCGCGATTCGGGTGAGCTGATTGATCTTCGGGGCGGCAAGCTCTGATCAGTGGATGCGTAGGTGGTATCGGGCGCACGGCTTCGGCTGCGCGCCCTCGGTTTTTCTGGGCGCGGCGTGTCAGGCGGTGGCAGAGGCGTGGGTCTTGCCGATGTTGCGCATCAGCCAAAGGCCGTAAAGCCCGTTGGGCAGAACCAGCAGCACAGGGAACAGGATCGCAAGCCCGCCCTGGTCCGGTGTCGCGGCAATCTCGGGGGCCAGAAGCCCATCTTGTGCCGTTGCCGCCGCCACCCCCAGCGAGAAGGTGGCAAAATCCCACAGTCCATGCAGCAGGATCGGCGGCCAGAGTGACCCGCAGCGCAGGCGGTAGGCAATGAAGAACAGCCCGCTCAGGCAGGCAGCGCAGGATTGGATCAGCGCCGGGCCCAGATCACCGGTGACAAAGACGTTCAGGCTGTGGATCGCGCCGAAGGCCAGCGAGGTGATGACGACGGCAGGCCAGACGGGCATCGCGTGGCGCAGGGCCTGCAGCAGCGCGCCCCGGAACATCAGTTCTTCGGAGAACCCGACGAACAGGCAGTTCATCAGCACAATACCCATCGTGATCGGCCCGGGCAGGCCCATCGCTGCGGCCGCCCCGAACGCGCCGAGAATGTAGATCATCGGCAGCCATCCCAGAGCCCATGCGCGCAAGGGCGCCCCCCGATCCAGCCCGACATCCCGCCAGCCCTGCCACAGGACCACGGCCAGGATGAAGCCGCCAGCCAGCATCCAGGCCCAGCCAAACCCGCGTGAGATGATCTCGGTCAGTGCGGCCTGTCCGGCCCCGGTCAGCAACGGCAGCAGAACCGTGATCGCGGTCCAGATCACAAAGGCCCCAAGGGCGATGGCCAGCCGACGTGTCATCCCTGCATCCTTTGGCCTGTCGCAAAAAGGTATCCGTCAGAGCGGAAACATCCTTCGCGGGAGTTTCGTGTTTTGGATAGCGTGCCGCCCGGCTTTGTGTCTAGTCTTGCGGACAAGCTTCCCGGTCATACCGCAAAGACAGAGGTTTTTCCGATGCGCCGATTCCCGCCACTTGCCCTGATTTCCCTGCTGCTGGCCGTGTCCGGTGCCCCGTCGGCATTTGCCCAGCAAAGCCAGCTGATCGACCCTGTTGCCGTCACCTCGGGCCTGAAACTGGACGGGCAGGTAAAGGGTGATGCAAGCGTGGATTATCTGGTGGAAGGGCAGGGGGGGCAGATGCTGTCGGTCGATCTGTCTTCGGCCAATCCGTCGCTTTACTTCAACATCCAGCAGCAGGGCGCGCCGGAGGCGATCTTCATTGGATCGACCAGCGGCAATGTGGCGGATGTGTCGCTGCCTGCGACTGGAACCTATGTTGTCAGCGTCTATCTGATGCGCAATGCAGCGCGGCGCGATGAAGCGGCCAGCTATACCTTGGGCATCGGTCTGGCGGGCGGAGATTTCGCCGATGGCCTGGCCGGAGGGCCGGATTGGTGGCAGGTGACCGGGTTGTCCGAAGGGGCGTTGAACATCCGTTCCGGCCCGGATCTGCGCTATGATGTGGTGGGCAAGGCGCAGAATGGCGAAGTGATGCAGAACCGCGGCTGCCGGATGACGGGGCCTGACCGCTGGTGCAATATCCGTGTCTATGGATCGGGCGTGGAAGGTTGGGTGGCCGGAACCCATCTGACCGAAGCTGCGGCCCCGCCGCAGGCGCAGATGCCCGAAGGCGGGCCGGTCGGCAATGGCATCGGCTTTGATGCTACGGGCAGCCTGCCCTGCGTCACGGCGGCAGGGGCGGCCCCGGCCGATTGCCTGTTCGGCGTGGTGCGGGATGGGCCGGGCAATGCCGGGGTCTGGATCGCGATTGGCGGCGGGGTTGAACGGCAGGTGCTGTTCAAGGGGGGCGTTCCGGTATCCGCCACCGCACCGCAGGAAATGCGGGTCGAACGGGACGGCGATATTTTCCGCATCATCCTGGGGGATGAACGCTATGACATTTACGATGCCATCGTGAATGGCGGCTGATCGCACAACCTGCCTTGAACCGGGCGGCGGGGTTCAGCCCCGCCGTGATGCCATCAGGGTCATTGCATAGGTTTCCAGCTGGGTGGCCACCGTGCCCCAGCCATCGTGAAAGCCCATCTCTTCATGGCTCTGGCGGCTTTCCGCGTTGCGGTGCCGGGCGATGGCGGTGTAGACCGTGCCGCCGCCCGGCGCATCGGACAGCAGAAGCAATGCCGTCATGAACGGGTCGGGTGCGGGCTTCCAGCCTTCGGAATAGGCATCGGTGAACACGAGCCTTTCGCCTGGAACGATCTCCAGAAATACCCCGCAATTGTCCATCACCTGACCTTCGACATCGAAAGTGGTGTTGAACCGCCCGCCGATGCGCAGGTCGATATCAACCGCCGTGACGCGATGCGGGGCCGGAATGAAGAAATGCGGGATATGGGCGGGGCTGGTCCAACACTCCCAGATCAGCGCGCGCGGCGCCGCCAGAATGCGGGTCAGGCTGAGATCGGTCGCCGGATCAAGGTCGGGGATCATGCTGCGCGGTCCTGTTTTGCCATGCGGGCAGGGTTTCAGGAATCGGCGGCTGTGCCAAGTGCTGTCTTTTGGTCTTCGTTCTCCGGCCTGCCCTTTGGCACGATGCCTGCCGCGATCCAGTCATCCAGCCGGGCCAGCACCGCCGTGCAGAAGGCGGCATCGTTGATATGGGCATCAAGAACCGTCAGGCCGATCCGCCCCGCCATTGCGCTTTCGGCCGCCTCGCAGAAGGCGGCCAGCCCTTCGGGATCACGGGCGGCTTCACCCGGCCTGTCCCATTCCTCGATCCCGCCTTTGGGCAGGAAGAAATGGGTGGGCCCCTGTGCGGCGGCCAGACGGTCGGCCATGGCCCGTGCCAGATCGCGGCGTTCATCGGCATTGAAGGCCACGCTCTTGATCAGGCGGTTGTGCATATGGAAGGGCCGGTCGCGAAATCTTTCGGGGATGTCCTGCCAGCCTGCCAGATCAAGGATATCCGCCGCGCCGGGGGCCACCAGTTGCGGCGTGCCGCTGCGGCCCGCGCCGGTCAGCCGGTCGGCCCCGGCGCTGACCAGTGAGCCGTTCAGCATGTTGACCAGTTCCTGCAGCGAAAAATCCATGACACAGGCAAAGGCCCCATCGGCGGCCAGCCGTTCAAAGGCCATGCCGCCCATGCCGGTGGTGTGAAAGACCGCGATGTCATAACCGCGGCGCGTCAGTTCCGGGTGCAGGCGTTTCATGTATTTCAGGCAGGAAGACCCGAGCGAGGTCATCCCGATCAGCGGGCGGTCAAACCGGGGTGGCTCGGCCGCGCGGGCAGCCCCCAGCACCGCGCCTGCCGCCTGGCTGAGCGAGGATTTGCACAAGGGGTTCAGCCCATAAAGCCCGCCGGCCCACAGGATGAACTGCACATCCGCCGCCATGCGTTCGGCGGCGATCAGGGGTGATCCGGCCACGGTGGAGACGATGTATTTCGGCACGCCAAGGGGCAGGGCCTGCGCGCAATCCAGCGCCAGATCGGTGCCCATGGTGCCGCCGAGGGCGATCATGCCATCCACTCGCCCGGCCTGATGCAGACGGCGGGTCAGGGTGGCGGCGCCCGCGCTCATCTGAGCAAAGGCCTCGCCTTCTTCGCCAAGGGCGATCAGCGCATTAATGGTGGTGCCTGCGGCGGCGGCCACCTCATGCTTAGTGATCCCGACGGGGATCGCGGCTTGGCCCAGTACGCTGACATCCATCGCCAGAACCGCGCCGCCCTGCGATTCAATCCGCGCAATCAGATAGGCCAGTTCATCGGCCTTGGTGTCGAATGTGCCGATGACCAGAATGGTTTTCGTCATCTGTGCTTCCCCCCTTCAGGACTGTGACGCGCTGTTCAGCCATGCGCCACACAGGTCTTGCGCCTGTGCGATGAAACGTGCGTTGCGGGCGGTGCCGCCCTCTTCGTGCAGGCGGGGCACGATCCAGCCCACATAGGTTGCGGCGCGCAGGGCCAGAAACAGGTCCAGCAGCGCCAGATCCAGCGGGCGGCGGCTGTGATAGCCCGCGATCAGCGCGGCCCGCAGCGCCGGATAGTCCGGTTCGGACAGGTTTTTCAGCAGCACCGTGGCCAGATCGAACAGGCGGTAGCCGAACCCGCCATCATCGAAATCGATCATGCGGATGATCGGGCTGTGGGGCGGGCCATCCAGCAGCACGTTTTCGCGCACCAGATCGGCATGGATCAGCCCGGTATCCAGCGCGGCCCGGGCCAGATGGTCGCGTGCCTGTGCGCGGAACTGCGTCAGCAGAGCGCGCGTGACGGGGGGCAGGGTGGGGTTGTCCCAGAACCGGCCCCAGACTGGCGCCTCGCCCAGTAGGCCATCGGCATCCCAAGGGCAACGGCGAAAGCCGTGCGGTGGGGCCCATGCGTCGCAGGCGGCATGCAGCCGGGCCATTTCTGCCCCAAGCGCGCGAAAGGCGGCGGGTGCATCGGGCAGCGCCAGCGGCACCCGGCTTTGCCCCATGGCAGTGCCGGGCAGCCAATCCACCAGATCGACAAAGCCATCCCCCAGCCGTTCCAGCAGCCTGCCGTGGCGCGACGGGCGGGGCTGGGGCACCTGCAGCCCGGCCCGGCCCATCGCGGCAAGCCACGCCAGTTCCGATTGCAGTTCATCCTGCTGGCGATAGCCGGGGCGGCGCAGGCGCAGGGCAAAATCGCCCTCGGGCGTCGCAACCCGATACACCCGGTTTTCCCGCCCCGCCACAAAGCGGCAGCTTTCGGCAGACAGCCCCCAAAGCGCCAGAGCCGTTCCGACATCCGGGTCAAGCGCCTGCGGCATCATGGGGCGACCGGCGTTTCGGCCAGAACCTGATCCAGCGTGGTCATCAGCAGGTCCAGATGTGCGGTACTGAAGGGCATGGGCGGGCGGATTTTCAGCGTGTTCTTGTGGCGACCCAGCTTTGACAAAAGGATGCCGCGCTGGCGCAGCCGGTTCACCACGCGGTCGGCATAGGCCGGGGCAGGGGTCTTGCTGTCACGGTCCAGCACGAATTCCGCGCCAAACACCATGCCGGATTGCCGGACATCGCCGATCACCGGGTATTTCTGCGCGAGTGCCTGCAGCCGGTCGGCGGCCAGCCTTCCGATCCGCGCGGCATTGGCCTGCAAGTCCTTTTCCTGCAATTCATCCAGTACCGCAGCGGCCGCCGCGCAACTGACCGGGTTGCCGCCAAAGGTGTTGAAATAGCGAAAGGATGTGCGGAAACGCGCCATGATGTCGGCCCGTGTCACCAGACCGGCCACCGGATGGCCATTGCCCATGGGTTTGCCCATGGTCACCACATCGGGAATGACGCCCTGTTTCTGATGCGCCCAGAAATGGCTGCCGCAGCGGCCAAAGCCGGATTGCACCTCGTCACAGATCAGCAAACCGCCCGCGCGGCGCGCGGCCTCGGCGGCGGGGCGCAGCCAGCCTTCGGCCTGTGTAGGGAAACCTTCGTTCAGAAACAGCGGGCAGACGATCAGCGCGGCAAAGCCGATGCCGGAGCGTTCCAGATCGTCGATCGCCGCCTGCACCCCTGCGGCGAAATGCTGGCCATCGGGATCGGGGATGCGATAGCTGTCGGGGGCCTGCACATGGCGCAGATATTGGCCCAGGCCGAACCCCACCGCGGGGACATTGCTTTTCGACAGATGGCTGACCAGCGTGGTATTGCCATGATAGGTGGCATCGGTCGCGATGATGCCGCGCTTGCCGGTCATCGCCTCGGCCATGCGCAGGGCGATGTCATTCGCCTCGGACCCGGTGCAGGTCAGGATGGCGGTATTCAGCGGATCGTCGAACGTGGCGGTCAGGCGTTCGACATAATCAAGGATACCTGCGTGCAGATAGCGGGTATGGGTGTTGAGCGCGGCGGCCTGCGCACAGATCGCCTGCACCACGCGCGGGTTGCAATGCCCGACATGGGGCACATTGTTGTAGCAATCCAGATATTTGCGCCCCTCGGCATCCCAGAGCCAGACGCCTTCGCCCCGCACGACATGCACCGGATCATCGTAAAAGGTGGACATGTTCGGCCCCAGAAGGGCGCGGCGGCGGTCCATCAGACCGGGGATGGCAAGATCAGTCATGGCTTGTGCCCTTGCGGTTGGGGCGGGATTTGACCACGGTCCAGACCTGCCCGGCGATGGCCAGCACGATCATCAGGAACAGGATGAAGGCGATGGGCCGATCAATGAAATCCAGCGGTTCGCGCACCCGGGCCATGGCGGTGCGCAGCCGGTCCTCCATCAGCTTGCCCAGCACGATGCCCAGGATGATGGGCGATGTGGGCAGGTCCAGCCGTTTGAGGATGAAGCCGAAAAACCCGAAGGCCGAGGCGATGGCCACATCGGTCATCGAATTGCGCAGGGTATAGACGCCGATCAGGCTGAAGGTCAGGATCATGATCCCCAGAAAGCGGTTCGGGATCAGCATCACCTTCATCAGCGTGCGCGTCGCAAAGAACAGAAAGGCGACAACGATCACATTCAGCAGGAACAGGCACAGATACAGCGCATAGATGAAATCCATGTGCTGGGTGAACAGTTGCGGCCCGGGGATCACGTTATGCACATAGAACACCGCCAGCATCATCGCCGTCAGTTCCTCGCCCGGGATGCCAAGCGCCAGCAGCGGGATCATGGCGGCGGCGGGGACCGAATTGTTCGCGGCCTCGGAGGCGACGATGCCTTCGGGATTGCCCTTGCCGAACAGCTCGGGCGTTTTGGAACTGCGCTGCGCATAGGCGTAAGACATGAATTGCGACATGAATTCCCCCACGCCGGGGATCATCCCGCAGATCACCCCGAAGGACGAGGCCACCGTGGCCACGCGGCGATACAGCCACAGGTCCTTCATCTGGCTGAAAAAGCCGATCTTGGCGACGGGGGGCAGATCATTCGCCTTGTCGCGCCCCATCAGCAGCACCAGCGCCTGACTGATGGCAAACAGACCCAGAACCACGACAATCAGATCGACCCCCGATTGCAGCCAGGGCTGGCCGAAGGTGAACCGCTGGGTATAGGCGGTGGATTCGATGCCGATGGTTTGCAGAAAGATGCCAAGGCAGGCTAGGATCGCCGCGGGCAGCACCTGCCCGCGATGGGTGACGATCACCAGCACGATGCCCAGAAGGGCGGCCAGAAAGATCTCCCGCGCCCCGAACATCGGCGCTACCTTTGCCAGAAACGGCGCCAGCAGCATCAGCGCCACAATGGAAAACACCGCGCCATAGAAGGATGCGGAATAGGCAAGGCTGAGCGCGCGCCGCGCCTCGCCCCGCTGTGTCATCGGATAGCCGTCATAGGTGGTCAGGGCGTTTACGGGCGTGCCGGGGGTGTTGACCAGGATCGCCGGAATGGCCCCGCCGAACATCGACGAGCCATAGATGCCCAGAAGGGCCGTCAGCCCGACAATGGGTTCCAGCGCAAAGGTCACCGGCAGGACTATGGCAATCGCCACCGCCGCGCCCACGCCGGGCATGGCCCCCACCAGAACCCCGCCGATGGAGCCGATGAACAAGGCGGCCATCACATCCCAGCGGGCCAGCATCTCGATGCTTGAAAGAAGCGTATCCATCTGGGCCTCAGAAATAACGGAGCAGGATGTAGCGCAGCGGATCGGGCGCAAATTCATAGATCGCACCGCCGGGGATTTTCACGTTCATCGCCGATTTGAAGAACAGCACGACGAACAGCCCGAAAGCGGCGGCGATCCAGACCGGTCTGCCCCGGTATCCCAGACGCAGGGCCAGCCCGGTGCAGAAGGTGACTGTTGCCAGCAGATAGCCGATGACCGGGATCGCCAGAACATAAAGCATGTACCAGCCGATGAATTCGAGCGACCGCAGCCATGCCGCCGCTTCTTGCCAGCGGCCGGGGGTGCGCGTCACCCGGATGCGCGACCAGGCGTTCATCAGCCCGAACAGCACTACGCCGCCCAGCGACAGGCTGGGCCAAAGCCGGGGCTGCGAGGCCAGACCCTTGCCCGGCAACCATGTCGTTTGCCATGGGATTGCTGCCAGCAAAGCCAAAGCGACACCCATCGAAATCATCACGAAGAGGATTTCGCCCGGCTTGCGGCTTTCGGGGAAAACATGGGGATGATCGGGGGCGGGGGGATCGTCTGCCTGCTGGCGCATCAGGCCATACTCCGTATCTGCGAAGGGGACTGTGGCACGCGGCCTGTGGGGGTCTGCCCAAAGGGGGCAGACCCGCCGCCACTGTGTTACGCCGGGGCGTTACTGGGCCAGCATCGTGGTGATGCGCGCAGATACTTCGAGATCAGAGGCGATACGGGCCGCTGAAGCCTTGGCATCCATCCAGTAGACCAATGCCCCGGTCTGCGCCGCCAGCTCCTGTGCGCGGGGCGAAGCCATGGTTTCCTGCGCGGTGGCAATGATCTTTTCGCGGATGTCAGCCGGCGTATCCTTGTGGACGAACAGCCCGTTCCACAGCGAGATGTTCAGATCCGGCGTGACCGAGGCCAGCGTGGGCGCATCGGGCACGACCGAAATCGGGCCATCGGTCACGGTGGCCAGGATCTTCACACTGTCCAGACAGGGCATGACCTGCTGGATCGTGGTGTTGATCACGTCAAAATCGCCCGAGGCCAGCGAATTGCAATCCAGTGCTGCCGCCGAAGCCTCGCCGCCCCATTCAAAACCCAGTTCCTTGGCCGCCGCAAAGGTGGCCTGCGTGGGCAGCAGGAAGGCCCCGAAATGGCCCAGCAATTGCGGTTCGGTTTTCGAATGTTCCGCCAGTTCGGCCATGGTCGCATAGGGCTTGTCTGCGGACGTGGCGATGACAAAGGGATAGGTCAGGAAAATGCCCAGCGGTTCGAACGGGTTGGGGTTCAGGCCCGGCACGCCGACATCGGGGCCGACCACGGGCACATCCACCACGAAAGACCCGATGGTATAGCCATCCGGGGCTGCCGCCGCGACTTCGGCCGCGCCGGGGAAGGGGCCGCCTTCGGAAGGTTTGTTGACCACAGCCGCCGCCACGCCATACTTCGCTTCGAAGTCTTCGGCGATCATGCGCGTCAGGACATCTTCCAGATCACCGGGGGGGAAGGGCACAACAAAGCTGACAGGGCGATCGGGGTATTCTGCGACAGCGGGGCCTGCGACGCAGGCAGCCGCCACGGCAAGCAGGGCAAATTTCGACTTGAGCATTGACGACCTCTCTGCGGTTTATTATTATCACCAGTGGTTCAAATCTACCCGCTGCGCCGCTTTGCGTCAACGAATTTTGACGCATGGGAAGCGCAGCGCCATCATGCCCGAGGGGGTCATATGTCCACCACTGTTGCCAAAGCCTTGTCATTGCTGGATCATTTCTCAGAATCCGAACCCGAGATCGGGCTTTCGGAACTCGCGCGCCGGTCGGGGGTGGACAAGGCCACGGTGCATCGGATGTTGGGCGTGATGTGCGATTACGGTCTGCTGGAAAAGCGGGGCGATGCGCGGCTCTATCGCCTTGGGGCCGGGGTTTTGCGGCTGGCGCGGGTGCGCGAAACGGCGTTCCCGGTGTCATCTGTGTTTCAGCAATCCCTGGATTCGCTGTCGGCCGAGATTGGCGAAACCGCGCATGCCTCGCTGGTATCTGGCCGGGCGCTGGCCACCATCGGGATCAGCGAAGCCAATCGGGGCAGCCGCGTGTCACTGGTGGCAGGTGAGATGCTGCCGATGCACAGCACGGCCTCGGGGCTGGTGGTTCTGGCCTATGCGCGGCCGGATTTCGTGGATCGTGCGCTGAGCGAACCACTGGCCGCCCGAACCTCGCGCACCATCACGGACCCCAATATTCTAAGGGCGCGGCTGCAGCAGGTGCAACTGACCGGCTATGCGGAATCGGATCAGACCAACGAGGACGATGTCTATGGCATTGCCGTGCCGGTGTTTGACAACAATGGCGATCCGGCAGGGGCAATTGCGGTGGCGACGCCCGCACATCGGATGACCAACGACCTGCGCCAGCAGATCATCACCGCGCTGTTTGAACAGGCCGAGAAGCTGACCTTCAGCACAGGCGGGCGGGCGCCCGGTTCCTTTGCGGCGCTAGCGGCGAAGGTTCGGCAGGGCTGATGGGGGCAGTGGCTTTGCGCCCGGTGTCACCACGGAACCGAAAGGCAGGTTGACCGGATCAGCATGTCGGTGCATATTATACACCACTGGTGTAAATAAGGAACCGATATGAGCCAGAGCGACATCGAGACCCTGCGCACCCAGCCAGTTGCCGTCTTTGACCATCTGATTGACGGGCAATCGGTGCCTGCCTCTGACGGGCAAAGGATGACGGTGATCTCGCCCCTTGACGGCCGCCCGCTGACGAGCTGCGCCCGGGGAACGATTGCCGATGCCGATGCGGCCATCACCGCCGCGCGCCGGGCCTTTGACGATGGCCGCTGGTCAGGCCTTGCGCCTGCCGCGCGCAAGAAGGTGCTGCTGAAATGGGCCGATCTGATCGAAGCACAGGCGCTAGATCTGGCGGTTCTGGGTGTGCGCGAAAACGGCACGGAAATCGGCATGGCGCTGAAGGCCGAACCGCTCTCTGCCGCCGCGACCCTGCGCTATTACGCCGAGGCGATCGACAAGCTGCCGGGCGAAATCGCGCCGACCGATCCGGCTTTTCTGGGCCTTGTTCACCGCGAACCGGTGGGCGTTGTGGCGGCGATTGTCCCATGGAACTTTCCGCTGATGATCGGGGCGTGGAAATTCGCGCCTGCGCTGGCGGCGGGCTGCACCATGGTGCTGAAACCGGCAGAAACCGCATCGCTGACATTGCTGCGGGTGGCGCAACTGGCTGTCGAGGCAGGCATGCCACCCGGTGTGTTCAACGTGGTCACCGGCGCGGGGTCGGTGGTGGGCGCGCGGCTGGCCGAGTCGATGGATGTGGATGTGCTGGTCTTTACCGGGTCGGGGGCCACCGGGCGGCGCCTGCTGGAGGCGGCGGCGCGGTCGAACCTGAAGCGGGTCTATCTGGAACTGGGCGGCAAATCCCCCAACATCATCTTTGCCGATGCCCCCGATCTGGACGAGGCGGCGAAGGTTTCGGCGCAAGGCATCTTTCGCAATTCCGGGCAGGTTTGTATCGCCGGATCGCGGATTCTGGTGGAACGCAGCATCCATGCGGCCTTTGTCGAAAAGCTGGCAGCGCAGGCGGCGGAGATCCGGGTGGGCGATCCGCTGGACAGCCAGACCCAGGCGGGTGCAGTCAATTCCGAACGCCAGTTGCGCCAGAATCTGGAATTTGTGGCCGAGGCCCGGGCGGCAGGCCGCACCGTGATCGGTGGCGCAAGGCTTCGGGAGGAAACCGGCGGCTATTACATGGCCCCCGCCATCATCGCCGATGCGCAGCCCGATGACCGGGTGTTCCGCGACGAGGTCTTTGGGCCGGTGGTCACCGTGACCGCATTTGACACCGAGGCCGAGGCGGTGGCGCTGGCCAATGACACGACCTTTGGCCTTGCGGCGGCGGTCTGGACATCAAACCTGTCGCGGGCGCATCGGATGGTGCGCAAGATCCGGGCCGGGCTGGTGCATGTGAACACCTATGGCGGATCGGACCTGACGGTGCCTTTGGGCGGGGTCAAGCAATCAGGCAATGGCCATGACAAATCGCTGCATGCCTTTGACAAGTATCTGGATCTGAAAACCGCATGGGTGAAGCTGTGACCCGGGCGCTGGTGCTGGATTTCGGCGGGGTGATTTCGAAAACCCTGTTCGAAACCCATGCCCTGTCCGAGGCCGCCCTTGGCTTGCCGCCCGGCACGTTGCAATGGCGCGGGCCGTTTGATCCGGCGGGTGATGCACCCTGGCGTGCCATGCAGGCGGGCGAGATGACCGAACGCGACTATTGGGCGCTCAGGATGCGCGAAACCGGCGCGCTGCTGGGTGAGAGCTGGACCGAATTTCCGCAATTCGTGGGCCGGTTGCGCGGTGCCGATCCGGCGGCGGTGATCCGCCCCGAGGCGCTGGCGGCAATTGCGGCGGCAAAGGCGGTGGGGCACCGGCTGGCCATCCTGTCGAACGAGCTTGATCTGTTCTACGGGGCCGACTTCCGCAGGAAACTGCCCTTTCTGGCCGATTTCGACCTGATCATCGACGCAACCTATACCGGCATCCTGAAGCCCGATCCCCGGGCCTTTCAGCTTGTTACCGACGGGTTGG
The DNA here is from genome assembly GCF_036964905.1 of Gemmobacter denitrificans. NCBI lineage: Bacteria > Pseudomonadati > Pseudomonadota > Alphaproteobacteria > Rhodobacterales > Paracoccaceae > Gemmobacter > Gemmobacter denitrificans. The sequence continues at coordinate 28,946 of NZ_JBALHR010000014.1, read as the reverse complement.
GCCTGCCCGCATCTGCCTGCGTCTTTGTGGACGATCAGGCAAAGAACCTGAAAGGGGCCGAGGCGGTCGGCATGCCATGGGTGCATTTCGATGTTACCCGCCCCTCAGAAAGCCACGCCCATGCCCTGACCCTGCTTTCGCAAGGAGCTTGACCGATGAAAGATTCGAATTTCCTGAAGGAAAACAACGCGCGGCGCTTGTGGCACCCGATGTCGCACCCGGCCGAAAGCCTGGCCAGCCCGCCTGATATCATCGTCGAGGCCGAGGGGGTGGAGATCGTCGATATTGACGGCCATCGCATGGTCGATGCGGTGGGCGGGTTGTGGAATGTCAATCTGGGCTATTCCTGCCAGCCGGTGAAGGATGCGATCACCGCGCAGTTGAACCGGCTGCCCTATTATTCGATTTTTCGTGGCACGACGAATGACAATGTCATCGAACTGGCCGAGATGCTGGCCGATTTCTTTGCCCCCGACGGGCTGTCGCGGGCCTTCTATACGTCGGGCGGATCGGACGGGGTGGAAATCGCGCTGCGCCTGGCGCGGCAGTATCACAAGATCCGGGGCGAGGCCGGGCGGGTCAAGTTCCTCAGCCTGAAGAAGGGCTATCACGGCACCCATACGCTGGGGGCATCGGTCAACGGCAATGCCAATTTCCGCACGCAATATGAACCCCTGATGCCGGGCTGTTTTCACACGCCCGCGCCCTATACCTATCGCAACCCGTTCAACGAAACCGATCCGGCCCGGCTGGCCCAGATGTGTCTGGCCGCCATCGAGGATGAGATCCGGTTCCAGGACCCTTCGACCATCGCGGCCTTCATCATGGAGCCGGTGCTGGGCGCGGGTGGTGTCATCCCGCCGCATGAAAGCTTCATGCCGGGGGTGCGGGCGCTGTGTTCGAAATACGGCATTCTGCTGATCGCCGATGAGGTGATCACCGCCTTTGGCCGCACCGGCAGCTGGACCGGATCGCGCCATTGGGGCGTGCAGCCCGATCTGCTGGTGTCGGCCAAGGCGATCACCAATGGCTATTTTCCCTTTGGCGTCGTCATGGTGGCCGATGCGGTGGCCGAAGTGTTCGAAAAGGATACCAGCGGCAAGGCGGCGATCGGGTCGGGCTATACCTATTCCGGCCATCCGGTCGGGGCGGCGGCGGCCATTGCCTGCCTACGCGAAACCGACCGGCTGCAGGTGCATCTGAATGCCGGAGCGCGCGGGGATCAGCTGTTTGCCGGTCTGCAGGCCTTGATGGCGCGGCATGGGGTGATCGGCGATGTGCGCGGCGGGCATGGCCTGATGTGCGCGCTGGAATTGGTGTCGGACCGCGCAGCCAAGACGCCCATCGACAAGAAGACCATCGGCCGCGTGCATCGCGCCACCTATGAGGCCGGGGTGATGGTGCGGGTCTCGGGTAACAACATCATCCTGTCGCCGCCGCTGGTGATTTCAGAGGCCGATGTGGCCAAGATCCTGTCGGGGCTTGAGGCGGGGTTCGACGCGCTCTGACCTTGCAAAAGTCCCGCCCCGGTTCCGGGGCGGGGCCCGTCAGAAACGGGCATCGGAAAAGGCCTCGAACACATGGGGGCCGGACTGGGTATTGTCGATCATCGGGCGCACATGGCCGGGTATTTCGGCGCTGTCGCGGTCAAACAGCCCGCAGCGCCGCAGGGCGCCCATCAGCGGCAGGCGCGGTGGCGTGCGTTCCATATAGGTGCGCACGCAGCAGGGCACATGGTCACGATTGGCCGATACCCCCACCTTGACCCCGTGCAGCCGTGTCCAGCGATGCGAATAGTCGGGGTAAAGCACGGTCTGCGTCATCTCGATCCCGGCGCTGTATTCGTAATCGTTCAGGAAGATCCGGTCGCCGGTCATCAGGGCGGCACCCTGATAGCGGTAATGCCGGTGGCAGGGCCTGTCGAACCGCCCCATCCGCTCCAGCCGCCGGTAAAAGACGTGGTCGCCTTCGATGGAGACAGCCAGAAGCGCCCGCACGATCTGCCCGCGCGAGGACATCGAATAGTAATATTCGTAGAAGGTGCCGACCAGGTTGAGAATGCGGGGGTCATTCCCGGTCAGGATACGGTCGAAATGCTGGCGCAGCGTCCGGGTCAGCGTGTCAGAGGCCAGCCCGCGTAGCTTCACGATTTCGGCAAAGGCGTCCTCGGGCATGACGATTTCATGTGGATCGACGCCGAAATAATCGCAGATCCGCCGCATGAGCGCGCCGCGCGGGAACGAGCCGCCCGCAAGATAGCGGTTCAACTGGCTGCGGTTGATCTTCAGATCCTGCGCCACGCGCGAAATCGACGGGCGGTAGCTGCATAGCAGGCGCAGATTGGGGCCGAAGGTATCCATGATGCTGACCGATACGGAAACGGCGCAAGAATGCACCAAACAGCACCAGTTTGCATAATTGCCCTGTCAACGCAATGTCGCGAAATTCGCCCGACCATCCCTTCACTTTTCGGAGATCGACATGCCGGCGGATCAAGGCCATCCCCCGATCCCTTTCATGGGCCCGCGCGCCACCATCGGCATCATTGCCGGTTCGGGGCCAGAGGCCGGGATCGACCTTTGGGCCAAGATCCTGAAGCGCAATCAGGCTGCGATCGGCCCTGGCTTTCGGGGGGATCTGGATGCGCCGCGGGTGGTGGTGGTTTCGGAACCCGAACTGGGGCTTTCGATGGATCTGGCCACAAATGATGCCGCTGTCTGGGACGCCATGTGCCGGTCTCTGGCGGCATTGGCACCGCAGGTCGATGCCTATGCCATCGCCTGCAACACGCTGAACTGGTACGCGCCAAGGATCGCCGAACTGGGGTTGTCAGCTGATCTGGTATCGTTTCAATCGGTGCTGGCCGACTGGATCGCGCGGACCGGCACCACACGGCTGGCGCTGCTGGGGGCAGGGCCGGTGACCGAGATGGGCGAATGGTCGGCCTATCGCGGTCTGCCCGATCTGGTCGAGGTGGAACTGCCCGCCGACAAGTCGGCGCTGCACCACCTGATCGAGGATGTGAAACGTCTGGGCAGCTCTGATGCCAGCCTGCGGCCGCGCTTTGCCGAACTTGTGGCGGGGCTGGACGCACAGGTGGTGCTGCTTGCCTGCACCGAATTGCCGTTGATCGGCGACATCGAAACCGACAAGACGCTGGTGGACGTGACCGAATTGGTGGCCGAGGCGCTGGTGGCCCGGTCGCTTTCGGCGCAAGGCGCGGGGCATGTGGGCTGAGATGGCGGAAATTCTTGTCATTCATACGGGTGGCACTATTGGCATGGTTTCAGGGGCCGAGGGGTTGGTGCCTGCAGCCGGTGTGGTGGAACAGGCGCTGGCGGCCATGGCACCCCGCGATCTGGAGATCACGGTCGAAGCCTTCGATCCACTGGTGGACAGTGCCGAAATGGGGCCAGCCCATTGGAACCGGATCATCGATCTGATCGCGGGTTTCCGGGGCAGGGGGGTCATCGTGACCCATGGCACCGATACCATGGCGTTTACCGGGGCCGCGCTGACGCAGGCCTTGGCGGGGATCGGGCTGCCGGTCGTGCTGTGCGGGGCGATGCAGCCGCTGCGGATGGGGGGCGATGCCGAGGGCAATCTGGCTCTGGCCCTCGATGCCGCCACCACCGCCGCTGCTGGGGTCTGGCTGGCCTTTGCAGGGCGGGTGATGCCTGCGGCCGGGCTGGTCAAGCACGACTCCCAGGGAGACGACGCGTTCCGGTCTGTGCCGCAAGAACCCGTCACGGCGCCGTTCGGGCCACGCCGCTTTGCGCCGGCGCGGCTGGCCATCCTGACCCTGTCGCCCGGCCTTCCGGCAGCCATGATCGGCGCCGCACTGGCAGAACTGGACGGGGCCGTTCTGCGGGTGTTCGGCGCGGGAACGGTGATGACCAATCCGGCGCTGGAACAGGTGCTGGCCGAAGCCGTGGCGCGGGGATGCCGCATCCGTGCGGTCAGCCAATGCGAAACGGGCGGGCTGGTGCCGGGGGCCTATGCCGCAGGGGCACCGCTTTGGCGGGCGGGTGTCACGAATGGCGGCACTGAAACGGCAGAAGCGGCGCTGGCACGGCTCTGGCTCGATCTGTCTGAACCTGCTATGGCTTTGGGATATTCGCCTCAAGGTTGACGTCAAAACAAGCGTTTCCGTGAGGGAAGGCCCCCTTTCCGCCAGATGCGCAATTGGATTTCAGGGGGATGCCATCATCATGCCCCTGACAAGCCGGGCGGTCATGACCGCCACACAACACGAACCCGGGCGGCATGCGCCGACCAAAGAGGGAGGGACAAATGGAATTTCTTCAAACGCTGTTCAGCTATGTTGACAGCCTGACCTGGGGATGGGCGCTTATTCCCATTCTGGTGGTGTTCGGCGTGTTCATCACGATCATGTCGGGTTTTGTGCAGCTGGAATTCTTCGGCCGCATGTTCCGCGTGCTGTCGAGCAAGAACCAGAACAATGACCCCAATGCCATCAGCGCACGCGAAGCCCTGCTGGTTTCGGTCGGCGGTCGGGTCGGTGGTGGCAATATCGCCGGTGTCGCGGTTGCGATCACGGTCGGTGGGCCGGGCGCGGTGTTCTGGATGTGGTGTATCGCGCTGGTCGGCATGGCCACCAGCCTTGTCGAATGCACGCTGGCACAAGTCTACAAGCGCAAGGATGGCGAAGACAGCTTCCGTGGTGGCCCGGCCGATTATATCCGGCGCGGCCTTGGTGCGAATTACAACTGGCTGGCCATCGTTTATGCGGTCTGCCTGCTGGCGGCCTTCGGTCTGGGCTTCAACGCGTTTCAGGGCAATACGGTCGCCGGGGCCGTACAGGATTCGCTGGGCATGAACCGCTATGTGACTGGCGCGCTGCTGGCCATCGTGACGGCGCTTGTGATCTTTGGCGGCATCAAACGCATTGCCAAGGCTGCCGATGTGGTCGTGCCGGTCATGGCGGTGGGCTATATCGCGCTGGCCATCGGGGTCATCGTGCTGAACATCGGTGAACTGCCTTCCGTGATCGCGCGCATCGTTTCCAGCGCCTTCGGCTATGAAGAGGCGATTGCCGGCGGCATGGGGGCGGCCATTGCGCAAGGGCTGCGCCGCGGCCTGTTTTCCAACGAGGCGGGCCTTGGTTCGGCCCCGAACGTCGCCGCCACCGCACTGGTGCGCCATCCGGTCAGCCAGGGGATCACCCAGTCGTTTTCGGTGTTCATCGACACCATCCTGATCTGTTCCTGCACCGCCTTCATCATCCTGTTGGGCGATGTCTATGTGCCGGGCGCTGAAGGGATTGATGGCGTGGTGCTGACCCAGCAATCGCTGGCCAGCCATTATGGCGACTGGTCGCGCTATGCGCTGACGGCGGCGGTGCTGCTGTTTGCCTTCTCGTCGATCATCTACAACGTCTATCTGGGCGAAAACGCACTGGCCGCAATCACCGGGTCCAAGCAGGCGATCACGGTGCTGCGGGCGGCGATTGTCGGGATCGTGTTCCTTGGGGCGGCAGCGCCGGGCGCGACCTCGGTCTTCTTCTTCTCGGACCCGATGATGGGGGTGCTGGCGCTGGTGAACCTTGTGGCGATCCTGATGCTGTTCCCCACCGCGATGCGCGTCGTGAACGATTTCCGCGCGCAGCTGAAGGCCGGGGTAGAACGCCCGATCTTCGATCCGGCCAGTTTCCCCGATCTTGATCTGGATCGCGAGGCCTGGAACACCAAGCGCTGGAAGTGATCAGCAAAAAGGGCCGCCTTCGGGCGGCCCTTGTCTTTGCAACGGTCGCATCCCTGTCAGAGTGGCGACAGCAGCAGCATCTGCAACTTGCTCCGGTGCCACGAAAATTGCGGCTCGGCATAACCCGCCGACGCCCAGCGTTTTCGGCTCTGACACCTTTTCGAAGATGCGGAATGGCAGGTCGGGCAGATGCTGCGCATTGTCGTGCTTTCTCCTTGCGGCGCATGCGGTTGCTGCCCACCTATCTGCCGGGACAGTTGCGCCGGAACCTGACTTCGGAAATCTGCGCCGTGACGATGGCCCTATTGGCCACGGGTGCCCTACCCGCAGAGGCGGAAGGCGCGCTGAACATCCATAACTTCGGCCTTTATACCCCGCCCGACCTGATCGAGAAATTCGAAAAGACCCATGATGTGAAGGGCACGCTGACGGAATATGACAGCAACGAGACCGCGCTTGCCAATGTCGCTCCGGAATGGGCCAAGGACCGGTCCCGGACTGATCCACGGGTCTGGGGCACCATGGGCATGATGGTGAACCGCGATGTCTATGCCGGGGACATCAACACCGCTGCCAGCTTCCTTGATCCGCCCAAGGAGTTGAAAGGCAACGGCATTGTCGGCAGCGGGGCCTTCCTGACCGCCGATCTTCTGGCCGGATCCCCGATGACTTCAAGGCCATGTCTGCGATCAGGCGACCGCAACCAACGCATAATCCGGTGATCCTTCCCAGATCAGATCCCATGATGCGCCCGGGCGCACGTTCTGGATGGCGCGGGGGTCGAAACACACAAGGCAATCCCCCCCCGGCGCGGGGGCGCGGACCGAAGGATAAATCAGCCCGCGTGCACCTTCGCGGCGCAGGTGCTGGGCCAGGCTTTGGCCTTCGGGATAGCCGATGGCCGGATCGGGATGCAGTGCAGGGTGCCGGGGTTCATCCCGGATGTCGTGAAATTCGCCGATGAAATCGGCCAGCAGTTCCACATAGCGCGCACGATCATGGAACACCCCGGCAAAGCCGAGTTCCCGCGTGCGGTGCCAGGCCACCTCGATGACCGACACCATCGTGTTCCAGGAACAATACCACGCGCCGCGATCTTCGCCGTTGAACCGGTTTCCGCCTGCGCGCGTATAGGTGAAGGCCGCATTCACATGGGTTTCGCCATAGATACGCAGATCGCGGCTGCGGCGGTGCCATGCCAGTTCGCGCGGGTCGAAATGCGGGCTTTTTCCGCGTTCGGCCTGCAGGCGCGCGCTGGTCAGCCCTTCGATTTCCGCCAGAATGTCCAGCTCTTCTTCGCTATCGACAAGGCCGCGCAGGGCGGGCGGCTTGTGATAGGTGGCGGGCAGCAGGCGCACAAGGCCACGATCGGAAATGGGGGTGCGCTTCATGCCCCACCGCGCAGGGCATCAAGATAGGTGCGCACGGCCAGGATCTGCGGCAGGCCGCCGTCGATTGCCGTATCGATGGGGCGGGTGCCGCCGAACAGCGGCCCGGTATTGGGGCGTGTCATCCATGTGCGCGCCAGCGGGTCAGAGAAATACAGCTCCAGCGATTTGTAGATGCCGATCACCGCACTGAGCCGCAGCAGTTGATCCTTGGTCAGTTCCCCGGTGAATTCGGGTTTGCGCGCGCGTTTCCAGGTGCTTTCCGACATGTCGGCCAATGCGGCGGCCTCTTTCAGGCTGAGCCCCCAGGCCTCGGCCACACGGGCATAGGCCTTCAACGCAATGGCGTTGATCTGGGCGGGTTCGCGGATCCTTTGGGCAACGGGCATTGGCGGCCTCCTTGACACAGGATATGGATCATATGGCCCGAATGTAAAGACCATCTGAACCTTGCGGCCGCAAAATCCTGGCAGAAACCCTCAGGCGAGCAATTTGCGAACCAGTTCAAAGCTGTTGCGGACCTGCAGCTTGCGGATCATGTTGGCGCGATGCACCTCTACCGTGCGGGGGGAACAGCCGATGGTCAGTGCGATTTCCTTGCTGGTAAAGCCGTTCACCATGTAATGCGCCACACGCCGTTCGGCGGCGGTCAGCTTGCCGAACTGGCCTTCCTCCATGCGAACAGGCCGATAGGTCCAGACGGCCAGGCGATGAGGGTCGGACCGGTCGATGGTCGCCCCGCTGCCTTCCATCCAGACCACCTGCCCATCCTTGCGGCGCATGAACCGCTGATCGCGATAGACCTCATGTTCCTGCAGCGCCTTTTCCGCCCGCGCCCCGATCAGATCATAATCGGCCTGACCGGGATACAGCAGCCGGATCGACTGGCCTTCCAGCTCGGCAGCCGACCAGCCGAACACCGTTTCAACCCGGTGATTGGCCCGCAGGATGACCCTGTCGCCCAAAAGCAGCGTGGCATCCGGCGCGTGCTGAAAGGCGCAAGAGTCGCGGTCGCGCACGGAAAGGGGCATGGGGGTCAACATCGGTTCCGCTACTACGTAGGCACATACGTATTCTTACGAATGGCCAGCCCGCTGGCAATGGCCCAGTAATCTTCCTAGGCTGCAGTCCTGCGATGCCAGGGACCGGCACAATCGTGAAACGACAGGGAGTGAGGGTGCGATGACCAAAATCTACCCAAGCGCGCAAGCGGCGCTGGACGGTATCTTGCGGGACGGAATGCTGATCGCGGCGGGGGGGTTCGGGCTGTGCGGTATCCCCGAACTGCTAATCGCGGCGCTGCGCGACAGCGGGGTGAAAGACCTGACGGTCGCGTCGAACAATGCGGGTGTCGATGGGTTCGGGCTCGGGCAACTGCTGGAAACCCGGCAGGTCAAGAAGATGATTTCGTCCTATGTGGGCGAAAATGCCGAATTCATGCGCCAGTATCTGTCGGGCGAACTGGAGCTGGAATTCAACCCGCAGGGCACGCTGGCCGAACGGATGCGGGCGGGCGGTGCGGGCATCCCGGGGTTCTACACGGCAACGGGCGTCGGCACGGTGATCGCCGAGGGCAAGGATGTGAAAACCTTCAACGGCCGCGACTATATTCTTGAAACCGGCATCGTGGCCGATCTGGCCATCGTGAAAGCCTGGAAAGCCGATCCTTCGGGCAATCTGATATTCCGCAAGACAGCGCGGAATTTCAACGTTCCGGCGGCCACCTGCGGGCGGATCTGTGTGGCCGAGGTGGAAGAGATCGTGCCGCTTGGCAGCCTTGACCCCGATCATATCCACCTGCCGGGGATCTACGTGCACCGGTTGGTGCAGGGCACGCATGAGAAACGGATCGAACAGCGGACCACCCGCAAACGCGAAGCAGCGCAGTAAAGCCAAGCGTCGCAAGCAGGAACAGGAGAAAGACCATGTGGGACCGCAATCAGATGGCCGCACGCGCGGCGCAGGAGCTTCAGGACGGGTGGTATGTGAACCTTGGCATCGGGATTCCGACGCTGGTGGTGAACTATATTCCCGAAGGCGTTAATGTGACCTTGCAGTCGGAAAACGGCATGCTGGGCATGGGCCCCTTCCCGTTCGAAGGGGACGAGGACGCCGATCTTATCAACGCGGGCAAGCAAACCATCACCGAACTGCCGCAGACCGCCTATTTCGACAGTGCCACCAGCTTTGCGATGATCCGCGGCGGCAAGATCGCCATGGCGATCCTGGGTGCGATGGAAGTGGCCGAAAACGGCGATCTGGCGAACTGGATGATCCCGGGCAAGCTGGTCAAGGGCATGGGTGGTGCGATGGATCTGGTGGCCGGGGTGGGCCGCGTGGTGGTGGTGATGGATCACACCAGCAAGCACGGCGAATCCAAGGTGCTGAAATCCTGCACCCTGCCGCTGACCGGCAAGGCCGTGGTCAACCGCATCATCACCAATCTGGGGGTGCTGGATGTGGTGCCGGGCGGATTGAAGATCGTGGAACTGGCCGATGGCGTGACCGAGGCGGAGCTGCGCGCCGCGACCGAGGCCACCATCGTCGACTGACGGCCCGCAAGGCCGCATCTTCGGGCCTGTGCCCATGGGATGACCTGCCACGGATCGCATCCGGGCCGTTCATCCTGTGGCGCAGGCCTTTGCCATGGCGGACCGCCTTGCCGGGGTTGACGAAAAGTGGAATGATCCGCGTCAGGTATTCAGCAACGGAAATCCAGGCGTCCTCATGCATCAGGTTGCCAATCGTCTGACGGTGCGCCACCTGCGCCTGATCGCGGCCATTGTCGCCGAAGGCAATCTGCAGCGCGCGGCAGAGGCGCTGAACATGACCCAATCCGCCGTGACCAAGGCGCTCCAGGATGCCGAGGGGCAGATGGGCGTTCAGTTGTTCGAACGCACCAATCGCGGGGTTGTGCCCACCACCTTTGGCAGCAGTCTGGCCGCCCATGCCCGGCTGATCCTGGCGCAAATCGGCAAGGCGGAACAGGAACTGACCGATCTGCGCGACGGATCATCTGGCCATGTCACCATCGGCACGCTGCTGGCGGGTTCGGCCGGGCTGCTGCCCGAGGCGATTGTGCGCCTGCGCCGGGATCGGCCGCGGCTGGTCATCAAGGTGGAGGAAGCCACCAATGATGTGCTGATGCCGGCGCTGCGGGCGGGCGAGCTTGATCTGGTGCTGGGGCGTTTGCCGGAATTCCGTGATCGTGACGGGTTGAAGCAGGAACTGCTGATGAATGACTGCGCGCAGATCGTGGCGCGGCGCGGGCATCCGCTGGCGTCACGAACGGGGATCGGGCTTGCCGATCTTCTGGCCTGTGACTGGATTTTGCCCGGTTCATCAACCACCCTGCGCCGACAGTTCGACAAGGCGTTTCGCGACCAGAACCTTGATCCGCCGCTGCACAGCGTGGAAACCGTGTCATTCCTGACGACGCGCGGGCTTTTGCAGGCGACAGATTATCTGGGGGTCTGGCCGGTGCAACTGGCCCGGCAGGAAATCGCCACGGGTTCCATCGTGGCCCTGCCGGTGCCCTTGCCCACCACCGCCCGCCCGATTGGCATTACGACCCGCGCAGATGACCGGATGCTGCCCGCCGCCGCCAGCCTTGTGGCCTGTTTGCGCGCCGTGGCCGCCGAGGGGGGTTTTGTCACGGTGCCCGCCTGACGACCCGCTTGGCAGCGGGAACCGTCAGCCGGAAAACCTGCATCCCAGGCCGCGCAAAATGGCGTCAAAGGCCGTCTTGCCACGGATCAGCGCCCGATATTCCAGATCAACCAGACGGTCGGGCGCAAGCTGCGATTGATCCAGCACCAGAAAGCCCGGATCAAACGGCGGATCAGCAAAGGCAAAGGCCCCTTCGCCCAGCGTGACCCCGGCCAGCGGTGCACGCTGTGGCCGGATGGGGGCGGAATAGGCCCAGACATTTTCAAAGGTGATCCGCCGCAGCCCGTGATCCAGCAATCGCTTGGTCAGCCGCGCCAGCGGCAGCGCCCCGTCGCCGATGGGCACCCCGGCCACCGTCAACTGCCCGGCATGTTCGGGGCGCACCATCACGTGATCCTTGAAATGCACCGAATGGACATGCGGCAAGACGGCGTCCAGCGCGGCTTCGGGATCCTCCAGCACCATCTGGGAATTGCCGTAATCATACAGGATCTTCAGCGCCGGGTGGCCAACCGTTTCCACGATCCGCGCCAGTTCGGGGCCGGTGAAATCCTCGTGGTTTTCCAGCACGATGGTGATGCCCAGATCGCCCGCAACCGGGGCCACCGCCGCCAGATCGCGGAGGGTGGCGGCCATCATCTGATCGGGGGTGCCGCCATGGCGCGTATAGGTGCGCAAGGAACTGGCCCCCATCCGCGCCGCGACAGTCAGCATTTCGGTCATATGGGCAGGATTGGTGCCTGATGTATCAACCTCAAGGCTGAACCCGATCCCATGCAGATGGTCGCGCAGCCGATCCATGCGCCAGATTTCGCGCCCCCCCAGATGCCGGTATTCGGGATTGTTCAACGACAGGCTGATACCCCGAAAGCCCAGTTCTGCCGCCAGATCGGCATAGGCCACGCAATCGAAGCCGGGCTTGTGGGCAAAGTGGTGCCACAGGCTGAAACTGTGGATGGTGGGTTCAATGATCATCGGGTCATTCCAGGTGGTGCAATTCGGCGGCAAAGGCTTGGGCATAGCGGGCGCGCACCTCGGCTTCGGGCCGGGTTTCGGACCGCCACAGGCAATAGGCAGCCATGCGCCAGGCAAAGCAGGGGCGCAGGGCCAGATAGCGTTCGTGCAGATCGGGGCGGGCCAGGGCCTGCCAGAATTCGGCTTGCTCGGCGTCGGTCAAGGGTGGGTGGTCTGACAGGATCTGAAACGCGGGCGACAGAAAGCTGTAGATGTCTTCCACCAGATCCCCGGCTGCCGGGCATTGCCAGTCGATGATCCGCAATCCCGTGCCCTGACCGATCAGATTGCCGGGCCCAAGGTCGGTATGGATCAACGACAGACGGTTTGGTGGCGGCAGATCGGCTGGAACCGGGCGATTGCCGGGCGGGGCGCTGCAGCGGGCCAACAGCGCGTCACCCTCGGCCAGAATTTCGGCTGGATGCAGGGGCACAGGCCGGAAGCCGGACGGATCGGCAGCCTCCTTGCGCAGCAGCAGCTGTGCCACATCGGCAGTGCCCCTCTGCCATGGCCTGCCCTCGACATAGTCGTAGATCATCACCGAAGCTTCGGGCCAGAACCCCAACAGCTGCGGCGCGACATCCAGTCCGGAAAGCCGCTGCAAGGCGCGGGCTTCATCTGCGGGGCGGTTGGGAAACAGCGTGCCCGCCGTTTCGGGGGCAAAGCGTTTCAGCACCAGCCTTGCGGAACCCGTGGTGACCAGCAACACCTCGTTCAGATAGCCGCCCTTCAGGCTGCGCAGGATGACCGGGCCTTGCCACAGACCCGCATCCCGCAACAAAGGGGTAACCTGATCTTCGGTCATGCAAAGGCGCGCAGGCGCGACAGCAGCCTGTCCTCGATCTGCAACCCTTCGACTGCCAGCCGCTGCTTGTTCGCTTCACGCCGGGCATTGGGGAGCCGTGCTCCCGCCTGACTGGTGATCGAGGCGACAAGCCGCGCAATCGTGGCATCAAAGCTGCCGCCCGAAAGCCTGTCGGGGTCTATCGCGATGAAGAACTGGCCATTGTCGATGGGCTGCCCGTCATTTTCGGTGAAAGACCCCTGATCGGGGCCAAGCCGCCCCCCGGCAAGGGCTGCGCAGAGAACCTCGACCAGCAAGCCGATGGAGAACCCCTTGACCCCGCCCGCCGGCGCCATTGATCCGGCCAAACCCGCCTCGGCGTCGGTGGTGGGTTGCCCGTCGGCATCCAGGGCCCAGCCCAGCGGGATGGGCTGCCCGGCCTCGGCCGCGCGTTTGACGGCTGTCCATGCCACCGCCGTGGCGGATTGATCGACCAGAAAGGCAATCTGCCCGCCCGGCGCAGGAACCGCATAGGACAGGGGATTGGTGCCGATGATCGGCTGGTTTCCCCCCACGGGGGCAACAGTTGGCACCGCATTCGTGGCGCCAAGGGCAAACAGCCCGGCCCGTGCCAATGTGCCGGTGTGAAACCCCAAGGTCGCCGCGTTGTAGGAATTAAAGACCGCCATCGCCGCAATGCCCTGGGCCTTTGCCGCCGGAACAAGATGGGCAAACCCGGCCTCGATCGCCGGATGGGCAAAGCCGTGCCGTGCATCCACCCGAAAGCTGCTGGCCGACAGGGCGGTGACCTGTGGTTCAGCCCGGCCATCCACCTTGCCGCTGCGCAGATGCTGGCAATAGTAATCCAGCCAGTAGAACCCGTGCCCTTCAAGCCCGGCCAGTTCGGTATCCAGAATGGCCTCGGTGAAGTAGGGGGCATGGTGCGGGGCCAGACCGCTGCCGATCAGGGCGGCCCGGATCAGATCGTGCGCGGCGGTGACAGTCAGAACTGGCATTTCTGCCTCCGGCTTGGGAAGACACCAACACCCGAAGGGGACTGTGTCGCGCGGCAAAGGTCTGTCTTGTTCGCGACCGAGGTCCATTGAATGCGACCCGCTGCATGGCCTCTGTGTCTGCGCTGGCGCAGGAGCCACCGAGGATGGATTCGGCACCACTACTCGCCTTTTTGTTGAAAATGCAACGAAGCACAATTTTCCTGCGCGACTGTGCAGATGAAGCCATCATTCGCGTGTTTGCTGCTGTGCCGCCCTGCGTGGCCAGGGTGTTTCAAGACGAAGCAGCCCTTTGGTGCGCCCTGTCATTTCCGCCACGCCACCGCGCGATCACCCTTGGGTTCAAATACCTACTGCGCTGATAACATGACGAAAACCTTTCGAAAAAATCTTGTCCGGACGATCAAATTACGCCCCGAAATTTCATCTATTTGGCAAGATATATGAATCTCGGAGAAAGCATTTGACAGCACAATCGTAAATGTATAGCTCCGTACGTGCTCGTTCTGGGGTTGTGCGAAAATGATCATCTATTTTGCCTATGGGTCAAACATGGATGTTGACCGGTTGGAAAAAGAACGACTCAACAAGGAAAATATATTTTCCATTTCTCGCAGCCTTGGGCGACTGGACGGATTTCGCCTCTTGTTCAATAAACCGTCTGCTTATTTCATAGGCGCCGGCGCCGCAAATATCGAAGAAGATGCCGACGCGCATGTTTATGGCACCCTGAACCGGATGCCTGAAACGGGGCTTGAGGTGCTTGATCGTTATGAGAATGTCGCCACTGGCCAGTATGAGCGGCTTGAGGTGGATGTTTACGATCATGCCAGCGCCGCGACAGTTCGGGCGACGACCTATGTGTCGCGCAACCATAACATCGACGGGCTGAAACCGCGGGCTGGCTACATGGCGCATGTTTTGGGCGGGGCTGACGTGCTTCCCCCTGACTATACCGCCTGGCTGCGCGCGCTGCCCATCATGCCAGACTGACTGGCCCCCTTCAGGAAAACGCGTCACAATGTCGATCATCGCCAAATCGATTGCCCATATCCAGCCGTCGCAAACCATCGCCATCACGCAAAAGGCGCGCAACCTGAAACTGGCTGGCGCGGATGTCATCTCGATGTCCACGGGCGAGCCTGACTTCGATACGCCGGATCACATCAAGGAAGCTGCCATCGCCGCAATCCACCGGGGCGAAACCAAATACACCAACGTCGCTGGCGTCCCCGAACTGCGCGAGGCGATCGCCCGCAAGTTTCTGCGCGAGAACGGCCTGACCTACCGGGCCGAGGAAACCATCGTCGGAACCGGCGCCAAGCATGTGATTTACAATGCGTTTCGGGCCAGTCTTGATCCAGGCGACGAAGTGATCGTGCCCGCGCCCTATTGGGTCAGCTATCCCGAGATGGTCGCCTTGTGCGGTGGGGTTCCGGTCTGTGTGCCCACCACGCAGGCCCATGCGTTCAAGCTTCAGCCCGAGGCCCTGGAACAGGCGATCACGCCGCGCACCAAATGGGTGCTGCTGAATTCGCCGTCAAACCCTTCGGGCGCGGCCTATACGCGTGACGAGCTTTCGGCGCTGATGGCAGTGCTGATGCGGCACCAGCATGTCTGGCTGATGACCGACGACATGTATGAACACCTCGTCTATGACGACTTTGAATACACCACGGGCGCGCAGGTCGAACCCGCCATGCTGGAACGCACGCTGACGATCAATGGCGTTTCCAAGGCCTATGCGATGACGGGCTGGCGGCTGGGTTACGCTGCGGGCCCAAAGCCCTTGATTGATGCGATGGTGCTGCTGCAGGGGCAACAGACCTCCGGGACCTGTTCGATTGCCCAATGGGCTGCGGTTGCCGCGCTGGACGGCCCGCAGGACCACCTGTTCCGCTTCCGTCGTGCCTTTGATGATCGGCGCCATCTGATAACCTCGATGCTGAATCAGGCACGCGGATTGGCCTGTCTTTTGCCCGAAGGTGCCTTTTACGTTTTTCCTGCATGCACACAGACCTTTGGAAAAACGACGGCTGGCGGACGCCTGATCACTTCGGACGAGAGCTTTGTATCGGCCCTTCTGGAAGAAACGGGCGTCGCGGCAGTTCATGGTTCGGCTTTTGGCCAATCCGGCAATTTCAGACTCTCATACGCCACCAGCAATGACGCGATCACCCAGGCCTGCATTCGCATTCAGGAATTTTGCGGCAGCCTACGTTAAAAAGGAACGCCTGAAACATGACCATTCTGGGAATACCCTATATAGCGCTCGCGCTATATTACTGGACCATGTCTGTAACTCCGGGACCGAACAATGTCATGTTGACAATGTCCGGTGTGAATTTCGGGTTCAACCGGACTGGTCCGCATATCCTTGGGATTGCTATAGGTTGTGCAGTGCAGACCTTTCTGCTGTGCATCGGTTTTGGCGTGTTGTTCGAGTATTTTCCGGCCTTGCAGACCATCCTGAAATGGGCCGGGGCGGCGTATCTGATCTACCTTGCGATGAAGCTGGTGGGGGCAAAGGTTGCCAATGCCGAAGCAAAGCCCAAACCGCTGACCATGTCGGAAGCGGCGTTCTTTCAGTTCATCAATCCCAAGGCATGGGTAAAGGCCACCACGACGGCGTCGATCTTCATGCCGGTCGGCACGTCGATCCTGGCGTCGGGCCTTGCGATCTTTACCGTCTGCACGGCGGTCAACGTCGTTTCTTCGTCGCTGTGGGCAGGGTTCGGCGTGGGTATCCGCAAACTGCTTAGCACCCCCGTCTACCTGAAGGTTTTCAATTATTCGATGGCCGCTCTGCTGATCGGGACGGCCGCATATGTCGTTCTGGTCTGAAGCGGCCTAAAAACGGGATGAAACATGAGCTTTCTGCTTCTTTCGCGCGTGGCGGATACGGTTCTTGAGGAACTCGCAACCGACACTTTGCACTATCGCCACGATCTATTGCGCAAGGGGCCACGCCATCTGTCGCGGTTCCTGCGCAACACGCCGGTTTCGGTCATCGTCACATCGGATGATCTGGATCCCGATGTCCTGACCGAATGGGCACGGGCCGCAAACCGGCCGGTCTATCTGGCCTGCTATGGCGATACCGCTGGCCGTGCCCAGCTTCTTAGCCGCGCGACCGAGGCGAATGTGCAGGTTGTTGCGCCCGCCGCCACGGTGACCGAGGCGTTCCAGCGGGCCGAACAGCGCCTGTGTCTGGACCGGTTCGGGAATCTTGGCCACACGGCGCTGCGCAAGCACATCACCTTTGTCGGGGCCGGGGTGGTCAATCTGATCGTGGCACATTTCGCGCTTCGCGAGGGTCACAGCGTATCGTTCATCGACGCCCGCCCCGATCCGCGCCGGGGTGCCCATTGGCGGCGGCTGGGGTGCAGCGCCGGTGGCGGCAATGCACGCATGTTCACCCTGTCCGAGATGGACAATTATAACTGCCGCAGCATCCATGATGACATGAACTGGCAATTTTCGCGCAGCGTGCGGGAAAACGGCTGGAACGTCATTCCTTCGACCGAATTGAACGCCGACGAACGCCAGTGGATCGACAGTTTCGAGAACATCCCCTCATGGCTGGCCGACAGCTATAACGAGGCGATCTTCCGGTTCAATCGCGAAAGCCACCCGATGTGGGACCGCTGGATCAGCGAAGAACCCGAGCTGTTCGCCGACTCCGGCCTGCAGCCTGATATTCTGCGGGTCTATTCGAACCAGCGCCATTTTGAGACCTCGCGCGCCAGGCAGGAACGCGTCGGTGCCAAGCTGCGCGATGTGTCGATCGATCACCTGGCCGAAGAACAGCCGATCCTGCAACCGGCCATTGCCGCGGGTCAGATCATTGGCGGCGTCTATGTTCATGGCTTCACCGTGAACGTGCATCGCTTCATGATGAATCTGATCGACCGCTTTGAACGGGCGGGGGCGGAATTCCGCTGGGATACCGAAATGACGCGGATCATCACCTCGGGCGAGGCGCGGATCGACGGTATCGAACTGTCAACCGGCGAACGGATCGGCGGCAATATCGTGATTGCGCCGGGCGTCTATGCCGGCGCGGCGCTGAACGGCACAGGAACCCAACGCCAGATTTGCGGGGTTCTGGGTGCCTGGTTGTCACTGCCCGACCCTGAAGGCGGGCTGCGGAACTCGCTCAAGCTGGCACGGTTGGGCCACATCACCGAAGATGCCAATGTCACGGTGGGCTGGAACGAACAGGGCGAGCGCTGCGCGATCATCGGGTCTGGCTATGGGTTCACGGGGTTCAACCCCGACAACATCGACCCCGATCTGCTGGAGGCCATCTATGATGGGCTGAAGGACACCGCCGCCACCTGTTTCCCCGAACAATTTGCGGCGATGATGGACGCGGGCACCCTGAACGACACGCTGAAATACTGCGTGCGGCCCTGGACACCTTCGGGGCTGGGCCTGTTTGAATCGTTCAAGTCGCCAGAGTCCTGCGTGGTGATCATCGGCGGGCACAATACCGGGGGATTTGCCCAGGCCCCCGCCATTGGTGCCGCTGTGGTCGCCGCGATGCGCAATGACCGCCATCAGATGCACGCCGATTACCATGCGGATCGGTTGAAGCTGATGGCGCGACCGATGCCAGAACTTGTCTGATCGTCCGGCCACAATCTGCCGGATCGAGATGCTGAACGCCAAGGCCCATGCAGCTCCGCTTTTTGAGGCGCTGCATGGGCCTCGGAACGCCGCGCTCTGGCGGTATCTGCGCGAGGACCCGGCCGAAACCGTCGCGGCACTGCTGCGGCGATTGACCGACTGGACCGCATTGCCCCATGTGCGGGCGCATGTCTTTTTGTCTGCGACGGGCGAAATGCTCGGCATGGGTGCGCGCCTGCATCGGCAGTTTCACGATCACCCCGAATTACGCCCGGGCCCCTATGTGGAACTGGCGGCGATTGTCTTTCGCCTGTGCGACCACGGAACCGGGCTGCCCCAGCTGGGTGTGGCGCAGCTTGTTTCCCTGGCGTTGTCGGATCGGGGGGTGAACGGCTGCCTCTGGCGCTGTGCGACGGACAACATCGCCTCGGACCGCTTCGCGCGCAAACTCGGATTTCGGCACTATGCCACCGCCCCTGATGGCATCGCAAAAGGCATGGCCCGTCACAGTCATTTCTATGTGCTGGAACGGCCCGGCTTTATCCCCGCTTGATATCCACCCGGCACATGACCGGTAGATTGCCAGATGCACGACCGGGCTTCGGTGCGGCTTTCCTGGAAATACCGGACACCCTGATCCGTTACAGCCCTTCGGCCACAAGCCGGGCGCGCAATTGTTCAATCCCGGCGGGCGTCCAGCCCTTTGGCTCCAGCAGCGCGACCCAGGCATCCAGATAATCGGATGCGGCATAGACATGGCCAAACCCCCTGGGCGTTCCGGCGGCGGTGGCCATATCCAGCGCCATCTGCAGGTAGCTGACCACCGGAATCCAGTGCAGACCGGGCGAGATATCGGCCGGGCGCGACGCGGTGAAGATGCGCGGCGGGGCAATCACCCGACCAGGTTCAAAGAACACGATCGGGTCTGACGGATATTGCAGATAGGCAATGCGCAGGGGCCCCCAATCAGCGCTGCCCTCGCCCAGGAAATTGTCCTGGGTGGTAAAGCGGAACATCCGGCCGTCACTGTATCGGGGCCGCCAGACCGGCGTTTCCGGAACACGGTTTTCCACCACCACATTCCAGGTGCGGCTGGCAAAGGGTGGCCCGGCCCAAAGCGCGCCATGAAACGGATCGCCCATGATGTCATACACATCGACCGCCAGATCAGAATTCAGCGCGCCAAGGCTGAGCCCGAACAGGAAAAGCCGTGGGCGCCGATCCTTGGGCAGCGCCGTCCAGTGGCCATAGACGGCGCGGAATACCTCTTGCGCGGTTTCGGCCCCGCGTTCGGGTTCGACAAACAGCGAAAGCCAGCTTGGCAGATAGGAGTATTGAACCGATACCGTCGCAACATCGCCATGCAGCAGGTATTCCAGCGGCTGTGATGCCGCCTGGTCAATCCAGCCGGTGCCGGTAGGCGTGGCAATGACCAGCGTGCCCCGGTCAAAGGCCCCCGTCCGCTGCAGTTCGGCCAGCGCCAGCCCCGCGCGCTGTTCCGGGGTCTTTGCCGAATTCACCCCGACATAAACCCGGATGGGTTCCAGCGCGGGTTGGCCGGTCAGTCCGGTTATTGCAGAAGCATCGGGTGCGGCCAGCATGTGATCGCGGCCCTGCGCGCCCAGACTGCTCCACGAGACAAGCGACCCTGCCGTGCCCGATTTCAATGCGCTGGCCGGTGGCGATGTCTCGGTCGGGATCAGGGCATCCAGCCGGGCGTAACTGGCGTCCAGCATGTTGATCAGGCCACGACCCAGCACACCCGATCCGATTGACCAGAACAGGACAGAGGCCACGACAAACCCCATCAGCAACGCCGCCCGCACCGGCAATGCGATCGTCATCATCCGCGCGAAGATCAGCCAGGCCCGGCGGAAGATCCGCCCGAGAAGCAGCAGGATCGTCGCCACGGCCAAGGCCACGGCAGCCACCAAAAGGGTGCGGTAGTCCTCAAGCGGCGGCATCTGCATCGCCTGACGCACGCCGTTCTGCCAATCGGTGACCTGCATCAGGCCCGCCACGATAAGGAAAACCGTCAGCGCAAGGCGAACCCACATGTCACGCAGGTGGATGGGCTGGCCCTGCTTGACCAGTTCCAGCATCCGCAGGCACCACAGGATCGCAGCCGCAAAGCCATAGCCCAAGGCAAAACTGAGTCCGGAAACCACGCCCTGCAACAATTCGGTTCTGGGCACCAGACTTGGCGCCAGGGAAGATCTGAAGGCGAAGGCCCCCAGGAGCAGGCCATTGGGAAGCAGGGGGGAAAGCAGGCTCCGGTCAACAAGGCCCTGCACTTTTTGCATCATCTTGGCACGCACGCTGTGGGGACCGGGGAAATCCCCTGGCCCGAAGGGCGCCGCCTGCGCACCGATGCTCTGGGGCGCAGGCGACAACTGGGCATCAATAGCCGGTCCAGCCGCCATCCGTCGCATAGATCGCGCCGGTGAAGTTCGATGCCTCATCTGACAGCAGGAACAGCATCATCGACACCTGCTCCGCCACCGTGGCGGGGCGGTTGTTCGGGTCAGTCCAGGCCAGAATGCTGTTGGTCTTGATCGACCCCATCGCCGGGCCGGTGCTTTCCTTCATCGACGCTGCGACCATCGCGCCCGCCCGGGCCACCATGGGCGTATCGGTCGCCGCCATGTTCACCGAATTGACCCGGATACCATAGGGCGCATAGTCGATGGCGGCGTTCTTCGTCAGACCATTGACCGCATGTTTGCTGGCCACATAGGCCGGATTGCCCGCAAGCCCCGTCATCCCGGCGATCGAGCCGACATTCACGATCGATCCGCCCTTGCCCTGTTCGACCAGATAGCGCAGTTCCGCGCGCATCGACAGGAACATGCCAAGCGCATTGCTGCGGAACACATTGTCCCAGTAATCTTGCGTGGCTTCATGGATGCGGGCAAAGATCAGCGGCTTTTGTGCAGCATAATCATTCGGTTCGCCCGAATGAACGCCATCCATCACGCCGGCATTGTTGATTGCCCCATCCAGCCCGCCGAAGTTCGACACGGCAGCCTGCACGGCGGCCTCCATCGTTGCGGCCTCGGCCACGTCTCCGAACACGAAAACGCTCTGGCCGCCCTCGGCGCGGATGGCCGCATCGGTCGCCTCGCCCAGATCCTTGATCCAGTCCACGCCGACGACATTGGCACCTTCACGCGCCAGACGGATCGCCGCAGCGGCACCCATGCCCCGGGCCGAACCGGTCACGATGAAGGTCTTGCCTGCGAAACGGCCCGGAATGTGATAGTCGGGATCGGTCGGTTTCATCGGCACAAGCGCATTGCGCCCCGGCTTGCCACCCGGCACCTGCGCCTCTGCGGCGTCAGAGGTGATGGTGGCCGCTGCGGCGATGGTGCCAGCGGCCAGTGTCATGCCCTTGAGGACATCGCGTCTTTCCATGTCGATCACTCCGGGTGAAGGGGGAAGGGGCCCGGCCACCGCGTTGCGGTAGCCGGGCGTCATGTCAGAAAATGGTGAAGCCGCCATCGGTGTTGTAGGTCGAACCCGTGATGTTCGATGCCTCCTGCGACAGCAGGAACAACATGATCGCCACCTGTTCGGCCGAGGTCGATCCGCGTTTCTTCTGATCGCTGAACTGCAGCAGGCTCATGCTCTTGTACAGGCCGATGCCGGTATCGGCGTAATTGGTTGCGCGACGCTGATCGATGATTTCAAAGGCCCGTTCGAACATCGGGGTAATCGTGGTGCCCATGCCGACCGAATTGATCCGGATGCCGAAGGGGGCGCAATCGATTGCCGCGCTTTTGGTGATGCCCTGAACCGCATGTTTGGACGACACATAGGGAACCGTACCGCCAAAGCCGCGAATCCCGGCGACCGACGCCACGTTGACAATGGCCCCGCCGCGGTTCTGCGCGATCATCTGGCGGATCTGGTGGCGCATGGAATAGAAGGTGCCATAGACGTTCACCTTGATCACGCGATCCCAGTATTCATCGCCCGCCTCATCGATCCGGGCCATCACCCGATGGGTCTGGTTGACGTAATCAATGGGTTCATCCGGGTGCAGCGCATCCATCACGCCCGCGTTGTTGATCGCACCATCCAGCCCGCCATAGGTATCGACGGCCAGTTTCACCATCTTTTCGCAGACGGCATTGTCGGCGATATCGCCGCCCAGAAAGACCGCCTTGCCCCCCGCCGCGTTGATTTCGTCGATCACCTTGGCGCCCAGCTCTTCCAGGATGTCCACGCCGACCACATTCGCACCTTCGCGGGCCAGACGACGTGCGGCAACCTCGCCCATGCCGCGGGCCGATCCGGTGACGATGATGGTCTTGCCCTCGAACCGGCCGGGGATGAAATAATCATCCGAAACCGGCACCACATTCTGCCGACCTGGAATCGCCGCATCCTGCGGGGTCCAGGGTTCGGCATAGGGGCCAAAGCCAAGCGCGACGTTCTGCGCCTCTTGTGCTTCGGCGGCAGTCGCACCCACGGTTCCGGCGACGCCGCCCGCAGCAGCAACGCCCAGGGCCCGCAGAAAATCACGGCGTTCGATGCCTTCTGCATTATCGGTGTCGTCAGTCATTTCAGAGTCCTTTCAACTGAAGTGATTTGGAATCAGAACGCGTAACGCACAAAGACCATCGCACTCAGCCAGTCTTTGGCAGACCCGCCAAGTGCTGACTTCACAGCATCACCGGGAACCGTGTAGGCGATGTGACCGTGAACATAGGTATTCTTTGATTTGAACCACTTGACCGTCACGTTGGCTTCATAGCCATAGTCGTGATCGCTCAGGAACGACAGCGCCGGATTGCCGCCGATATTGTTCAACTGATCGGCCTTGAAGGCCCAGAGCTGCGGCACGATTTCCACGCGCGGCGCAACCTTCAGCCGGGCCTGGATCCGGTGGGCGATGACGTTGCTATCCTGAACCACCTTGAAGTGGTTCGCACCTTGCACCCATTGCTCGCCATTGCCGCCCGACAGCAGCGGGTCCCAGCGTTCATAGGTCGAGGTCGTCGGATCGTCACCCGAGAAATACGAAATCCTGTAGCTGACCGAAGGCGACCATTTCGCCTGGGGCAGGCTATAGCCCAGTTCAACCCATCCGGCCCGCGCATCCATGTCGAAATTGCGATTGGTCTGCCGCGCGATTTCGCCCCCGAAAAACGGCCCCGCCACGTTGGAGGGGTTGGGCTGATAGGTGAACCGCGCGTCGATCAGTTCCAACCCGTCGCGGGTGCCGATGATGGTGCCCGTCGGACCGAAATAGTTTGAACGCGATTGCGGCACGGTCAGGTAAGAGGCGCCGAACTTGAATCCGTCAAAGGGTTTGGTTTCAAGGTTCACCCCGGCGATGCGGGTCTTGGTGTCCAGGGTCGGCAATTCGTCGGGATCGACATAGAAGGCTTCGAACCTGGTGTCGTTATAGCTCAGTTGTCCCAACACCAGCAGGTCAGATGACCAGCGCGCATTGGCCTGAAGCGCCGCGCGCTCTTCGCCGTTGGCGGCCGTGTTCGCAATCAGAAAGGCATTGGCCAGGGTGAACCGCTGCCGACCTGCCGTCAGATTGTAGCTCAGCCGGTTGCCCTGTTCATCGGTATTGCCGCCGACAATTCCGACATAGGCATCTTCAAAGAAGGTGTGGGACCGGGTCTTGTCGGTGAAAAGTTCCTGACCGTAAGAGCCCGCAGTGATCGCGCTGACCCCGCCATACAGATACAGGTTCGAATGGATCGGCGTGATGCCGTAAAGCCCGTAATGCAGGTAGCCCTCGACCCAATCGTCATAGCCCTTTCCAGAGGGGGTACCATTGACCAGTGGATTGCCGTTCAGCATCAGGTCGGGCCGACCATACCATGCGTTGTTGTTCGCGTAGTACAGCGCAAGCGCATCCAGCCGGAACTTCAGCATGGTGCCGTTGCGATCATAGATCAGCGGAAAATCCTTGCTGTCACCGGTCAGCGCATAGCCGCGCCCTTCCGCCGCCCGCGCGCCGTCGGCCAAGGTCACATTGATCGTCAGGTCAACATTTCCGGTGGCGCCCGGCGCGGCGTCATAGTCGATATTGGCCACACCGGCGGCGCGGCGGGCGGTGCCAAGCGCGAAATCCATCCCCTGTTCCGAAAAACGCGCGCCCGGATACAGTGACAGCGCACGGCGCACCGCATCTTCCGCCCGGGAATTGATCGCGGCGTCGGCGCTCGGGTTCACGATCCTGACTGTGACAGCCCCGATCTCGAGGTTGCCGAAGGGCGAGCCTTCGCTGACACCCTGCGCAGAAACCGCCGCGCCGGAAACGATCACGGCCATCGCGGCGCAGGCCACCAGTGCGGTTGTGCGCAGCAATTGCATAATCTGCCGTTCTGGCTTTCCTGCCGCGCCTTTCCCCAGGATGCTGACCATCATGTCCCCCGACCAAAGTTCACGACAAAGTGTAGTCTACTCTGGCGCGAAAGACAGCGCTCTGCGCATATTTTTGCAATCCGTTACGTGACTCTGTGACGCAGGTTGACAACAGGATCGAATGGTGGGGTGGCATCAGCCAAGATCAGAAGGTTGCACCCCTGCGACTGAAACTGCGTTCTGACTGGTGTCTAGAACAACCCGCTTTCCGGCCGGACCGTCATGCAGGGTCAGCCCCAGCAGGCTAGCCACGGCCGAAACCATGGATCAGGCCGAAAACGCAGCGGGGGCGGCGGGGGCGGCTGCCCTTGTCCCGTTGCAACTGCAGGTTTGTGCGGGTGGTGTCATGCGCCCCAGGCGCAGGCGCAAGCAGGTACAGGATACAGGCCAGCAGAAATGCGCGGATCACGATGCAATCCCCTCCGGGCCAGCCAGATGGAAGGCAAGGCCGGGATGGCCACCTTCGATCGGCACTGTCTGCGGATCGTTCTGCCACGCTGGTCGAGATCAAGTGCCAAACGGCGGCCGGCCATGATAATGACCGCCGCAAATTCTGATCCCGGCGAAAAGCTGGGGTCCATGTCCCGGCAGGGCACCCTGAAAACTGCAACCCGATCGGTGTCAAAGCCCCGAATTCAGGGGCCTGTAGATGTCACGGCTGCGGGGGCCGGGGGCGCCGGGGGCACACCGGTCGGTCCGGCCTGAATCAGCAGGATGACGGCCAGCCCCCATAGTGTCAGCAATGTATTGGACACCGCATAGGGCACCGTATAGCCCAGCATGGGCACATTGCTTTTCGCGACATCGCCAACCATGGCCACCGAAGCGGTTGAGGTGCGCGCGCCACCACAACAGCCCAGATTGATCGCCGGATCAAAGCGAAAGACATATTTTCCGATCAGCGGGGCAAGGATCATCGGTGTCGCCGTGGCAAAAATCCCGGTCAGAAAGATGCCAATGCCGGCCTGTTGCAAACCTGCGATGAAGGTCGGGCCAGCCGTGATCCCGACCACGGCGATGAACACATTCAAACCAACCGAATTCATGAACCAGAGCGTCGATTCAGGCACATTGCCCAGGCGCGGATTGACAGTCCGATACCAGCCCAGAACGAGCCCGGCAATCAATGCGCCGCCAGCCGTACCCAACGTGATGGGAACGCCATGCACCGGCAGGATCAGCGAACCGATCAACCCGCCAATACAGATGCCAAGCCCGACCAGAACCATGTTGGTCACGGTCGTCGGGCGGTCGGCATAGCCAAGGGCTGCCACCACCCGGTCGGTATTGGTCTTGGTTCCGGTGATACGCATGATATCGCCGCGATGAAGCCGGGTTTGTGCAAGGATCGGCACCGCCATGCCCGCTGTCCCGCGTCGGATCGCGTTCAGGTAAACGCCCCGCGCGAAAGGTTCTTTTGCAAGGTCGATCAGCGTGGCGCCATCTGCGCGCTTGTTGGTCACCAGAACATCCACCGTTTCAAGCGGAATGTCGATCAGATCGCGATCCTCGATCTCTTCGGTCAGGTTTGACAGCGCCACCAAGGCCTCGCGCCGCCCCGATACAGCCACGATATCGCCTGCCTCAAGCACCGTGTCCGGTGTCAGTGCCACAAGCTTGCCGCCCTTGCGCAGCCCTTCGATGAACAGTCTTTCACCCTTGGCTGCGGATTCTGCGGCGGCGATGGTCTGCCCGGTCACCTGTCCCTTTGCCGGAATCCGGAAAGCCCGGATTTCGTGCTGGTGCCATGCGCTGCCCATGCCCGCCGCGGGCGCCCCCATCGAATGTTCACGTTCATACCGCGCACATTCTTCGACCAGATTGATCCGCAGAAGTTTTGGGCCAAGAAAGGCAAGGATCCAACCGGTTCCCACTGTTCCGAAGATATAGCTGATGGCATAGGCGACGGGGATCAGGTTCTCTTCGGCAATCAGTTGATCGCCGCCAAGACCAGAACGCACCATCGCATCCGTTGCGATCCCGATCGAGGCGGAAATGGTCTGCGATCCGGCCAGAAGCCCGGCAGCAAGGCCGGGGCCATAGCCCATCACCATGGCCCCGCCAACCACGCAGGCCAGCACGATCAGGCAAATCACAACGGCAAATACCGCCTGTGGCAATCCATCCGCCGCGACGCCGCGCACGAATTGCGGCCCGACCCCATATCCGACGGCAAAAAGGAACATGATGAAGAAGATCGATTTGATCTGGGGCGAGACATCAATCCCGATCTGGCCGATCACGATGCCGACCAGCAGCGTTCCCGTGACGGCGCCAAGGGTAAAGGTGCCAAATTTAATCGCCCCGACCCAATAGCCAATGGCCAGTGTGATGAAGATCGCAAGCTCGGGATGCGTCCTCAGAGACGTCAGTATCCAGTCGGTGATGGGTGTCAGCATGGCGGGCATGTCTCCTGAACGCAGGGCAGGGCGCATCGCAGCGCGGAACCGCCATCACGGCCGGTTCCGCGCCGGGATCATATTGGCATCAGCACTTGCTCGGGGTGACCATATGCGCGGCATGCAGTTCGGGTGGCGTGGCATTGCCTCCATGCTGCTCCAGCCACTCGCAGGCCGCGATGATGTCCTGGGCCAGACCTTTCAACACATTGCGGTTCAGATGCGGCCGCACCACGACGCGCAGCGAATTCACCTGCTCTGCATCGGGTGGCATCGCATAGGCCGACAGAACCCAGCCCCGTTCCCGCACCTTGGCAGAGACGTCGAATTCGTTGAAGGTCTTGTATTCATCCTTCAGCGTCAGCGCGACGACGGGAATCCGCTGGGTTTCGTTCATGATGGTGAAGTATCCGCTGTCGAGCAGAAGCGTGCGCAGATACTGCGAATTCTCCACCGTGCGTGTCATGATCCGCTGATAGCCTTCGAAACCCAAGCGGATGAACCCGTAATACTGCAGCGCAATCTGGGCCGCGTTGCGCGAAAAGTTCAGCGTCGCTGTCGGCATCTCGCCGCCCAGGTAATTGACATAGAAGATCAGGTCTTCGTTGAAAACCTTGCGCTCCCGAAACACAACCCAGCCAAGGCCCGGTGGGACAAGGCCAAACTTGTGCCCCGACGCGTTGATCGACTGCACACGCGGCAGACGGAAATCCCATTTGTAATCGGGATAGCAGAACGGGTTTACAAAGCCGCCGGAAGCCCCATCGATATGCATGGGAATGGAAATGCCGGTGCGCTTTTCATAAGCGTCCAGCCAATCGTGGATTTCCTGAATCTCGTCATCTTCGCCGGTGAAGGTCTGCCCGGCAATGGCAACGACGCATATGGTGTTTTCATCGACATATTTGTCCAGATGCTCCGCCGTCAGGCGATAGTTTCCGGGTTTCAGCGGAACAATGCGGGGTTCCACGTCAAAGTAGCGCAGGAACTTCTTCCACACGATCTGCACATTGCCGCCAGTGACCATGTTGGGGCGCGTGGCGTCCTTGCCGGCGGCTTCGCGCGCCTGCCGCCAGTTCCATTTATGGGCCAGCCCCGCCAGCATGCAGGCCTCGGATGACCCGACAGTGGCCGCCCCATAGGGTTCAACATCCGCAGGGCCGTTCCACAGCTTGTGCAGCCATTTGACCATCCGCCGTTCCATGGCGAACAGTTGCGGATACATGTCATGGTCGATGTGGTTCTTGAGGATATGCTCGCGGGCGAGTTCCATCTCCTCGGGTTCCATGAATGTGGTCACGAAGGACGAAAGGTTCATCTCCGGCTTGGCATCGGTCCATGCTTCGCTGTTGACGATCGCCTTTGCGGCGCGGGCGTCCATCCCGGTCGCAGGCATATGGTCATCACTGATTTCGGTGTTGAACATGTCCCATTGGGACATCGGGCCTTTGGCATCCATTTACTCCCCCATTCGTTATTGTCGGCATACCCATGGCGGATTGCCGCCTAAGGTTGAGTTTGCCTGAGGCAATGCCACAATCAAGGGTTTTCGGAAGGAACTACCTTCAGTGACGCAATGTCGGATGACAGGAGGCGGGCACGATTTTCGCCAGGACCTTGGCAAACTGCATCTGGATCCCGTTCATTGCACAAGCAAAACTGGCAGCAGAGCGCCCGGATCGTGCTGCGCCTCGTGCAGTGTTCCGGAGCATCGGCGTGACGCGTGCCTTTCCTGTTCCCGATTGGTTCGGATAATTCCGGCTCGCGACTCCCTGTTGCTGGCCTGTATCCCAGAATACGAGGCCGGGCCCAGGATCTTTGGGCAGATGTGGATTTGTTGCAGGCGCAGCCATTGCGGGCTAGGGTCCAGACTCATTGATCGTCAAAGCCAGAAGATGACGGTTGCGGCGAGGGCGACGGCGGAGAGGAAGGT
>NZ_JBALHR010000013.1:0-105564 GCF_036964905.1 Gemmobacter denitrificans | reverse complement strand
ACCCAATATCAACGATCAAAAAAGCACTGACGCGGGGTGGAGCAGCCAGGTAGCTCGTCAGGCTCATAACCTGAAGGTCGCAGGTTCAAATCCTGCCCCCGCAACCAAATTTTCCTATAAAAATCAAGACTTTACGGGCCGCCCTCTGGGGCGGCGTTTGCGCCCTCCACCGCGGGTCAACAATAGGTCAACAAACGGACCAAAACCGCGTGCAAGATCAGCGGGATAGTAGGGCCGCAGGAGGCAGACCGCGCGAACACCGAGCCTGAGCGCGCTCGACCGGTTTTCGGGCGGTAACCCACAGGTTCTCCGTCACTGCCAGATTATCACGCCTTCAAAGAACTCAATGACGCCTGGCGGCTCCGGTGACCGAAGCAACTGCGCAAGAATCCTCCCCACGACATCTTGAAACCAAACGGCCCCCACCCCACTATAGGCGGTATGTCCATGGTTGCCATGGCGGGGGACGTGAAGCTGGACCTGTCCATGCGGATCGCCCGCCACGGTGACCTCGCCGAAGTGGCGTTTGCTGCCGAGGTGTCTGTCGTCGCGGCCCAGCCGTGCGCAGTGGATGGGCTGAACCTGACCGTTGGCTTCGAAGCTGTGATTACTGCGTCCCAGGACGACCCCCACACAGCAGATAAGCTTTCAAAGCGGCGGGCGCGGCCGGGCCGGAGAGCGCTTGACATTGCCAAAAACCTGCTAGGGTGAAAGGTGGAGAAATGTGTGATCTGACCCGCAAAAACCGGCTCGCCTGAGCTGGCTTTCCGGCGTGCGCGCCTTCGCGCTCGTCGCAGCGTCCATGGTTGCCATGGCGGGGGACGTGAAGCTGGACCTGTCCATGCGGATCGCCCGCCACGGTGACCTCGCCGAAGTGGCGTTTGCTGCCGAGGTGTCTGTCGTCGCGGCCCAGCCGTGCGCAGTGGATGGGTGCCCGTCAACGGTCGGGGCTGTACGAATGGGGGACCCGAACGGAGAACATATGAGAAGTCTATTTGAAGAGGTTCGAAACGAGCAGAATGTATTCGCTGCCTGGAGGCACGTTAAGCGGAGCGCACTGACCTCCGGGAATACCGAAATCAAAGGCCAAGCCGCCGAGTTCGAACATGAACATCAGAAGCACCTCAGAAGACTGATTACCCAACTCAGGGAGGGCCGTTTTAAGTTCGACCCAGTCAAGGGTGTACTTAAGGACAAGAAAAAGAGGCTTTCGCAAGGCAAAGACCCGCGACCGATCGCCATTGCCACCTTACAGAACCGGGTGGTTCAAAGGGCAATCCTTCAGGTGTTGCAGCCTCGGGTTCTACTCGACCCCAAAGACCCTGATTCCCGATCGAACACGAAGATTGATGACCGCCTCGGCAAGATCAACGACGTGAACCATTCCAAGTACGGCGTCGGGGGCCTTATGAACCCCTACGGAGGCGTGCGCCCGGCAATCAGGTCGATAAGAGAGGCGATCGATGGCGGTGCGAAGTATTTCTACCAGTCGGATATCCGATCGTTCTTCACGAAGATTCCAACTGCTACCGTTGTGGATTTTGTTCGCCGTGAGACACAGGATGACCCCCTGTCTGACCTGTTTGCGGCGGCACTGGAAGTTCACCTTGCCAATCCTGAAGAGCTCGAGGGCTACACCCAACTGTTCCCGAAGGGCGGGATCGGTGTTGCTCAAGGGTCGTCACTTTCAGCATTCGCCGGAAACGTGCTCCTTTACGACATGGATCATGCTTTAAACGATCTGGGTGTGACCGCGATCCGCTACATCGACGACATACTAATGGTATCCCCAAACGAAGCGGACCTAGAAGCCGCAATCAGTTGTGCTGAAAAAACGCTGACCGGCTTTGGTTTTGGACTGTACAAGGCTTCGGATGGTTCGGGAAAAGCAGATCGTGGGGAGTGCGCCAACTCGATCACCTTTCTTGGTTGCACGATCCAGCCAAACCGGTGCGTGCCGAGCAAGCAATCGGTGCAGAACATGCGAAACAGCGTCACAGAGGCCCTTTCCAACTCGAAGGCAGCCATTCGTGAAGCAATTCGTAAGGGCGGAGGCCTCGATATAAAGTTATCCCAAAGCGCTACTCTGGACGCTATTGGTCGGCGACTCTATGGATGGCAAAAGGCGTTTGCGTTTTGCGCCGATTTACAGCCGTTCCAGCAGCTGGACGATCATGTCGCCACCCATATCCTCGATTATCAGGAATTCGTGCGGCGCAGCCTGAAGGGCAAAAGCTCTGAAATTCAGATGCTGGTGTATGGCATTCCGTCCACGAGAGCTTTGTTTGCTGCCCATGGACGGGGGACCTAAACGGGGCAAGGCCCATCTTCTGGCTGCGTGTGCCATTCAAGAGGATTGGCTGTATCGCGCGCCGCATACCCATCTACGAAATCGCGGTGCGGTTCGGGCCTCACTCCCTTTCTTTCACGACATACCCTGCCACGAAGTTCACCGCCCCCTGGGCCAGCGCGAGCCCTCCGGCGACGAGCGAAGCGCCGACCTCTCCACCGCAGGCCTCGGACAGCCCCGGCAGCCAGGGCGCGATGATCGCGGCCACGATCGGGCCGAGAAGGCTCGTCCAGCCGACGGCTGCCATCTTGCGGGTGGGGCGAAGGCTGAGTTGGTTGATCAGGTTCATGATGGTGTCTCCTTTGGTGGGTCTCAGGCCCGATTAATCCAGCTGCGCACGACGAAGCCCGGGCAGGCTTTGGCGGCGTGGTCGTTGTGACCGGTGATGCGGGTGATGGCGGTCTCGGCGCGGATGGCGTCGATCAGACCGCGCAGGGCGCGATCCTGGGCGGTGGTGAAGTGCCCCTCGAAAGGATCGGTGGCGGATGAACCCGCGCCGCCGATCAGGCAGATATGGATGACGCCGCGATTGTGGCCTTCCGCCCCTGCGCCGATTTCGGTCTCGGCGCGGCCGGGCAGGATCGCACCGTCGCGATCAATCAGATGGTGGTAGCCGATCTTGCGCCAGCCGCGCTCTTCGCGGTGCCAGCGGTCGATCTCCTTGCGCTTGGCTGCCAGGGCCTGCCCCCGCATCCAGTCCGGATGGGTGGCAGCGCAGTGGATGACGATCTCGTCCACTGGATAGCGGGCGTTACCCTGGAAGATCATCGGCCCGCCTGGCACCGGCACCGCAGGCTTCAGGTTGCGGATCGCGCCGCCCTCGTTGGCGATGGCCTTCAGCGCGGCATCAGTGCGCGGGCCGAAGAGCCCGTCAATCGCGCCAGTGTAGTAGCCGAGGCGCGCCATTGCCATTTGCAGCGCCTTCAGCGCATCGATCTGGTCGTTCATGGGTTTGGTCCTTTCGGGCAAAGAAAAACCCCGCCGGAAGGGCGGGGCGCGGGGCGGTCTTGTCGGGGTTCAACCGGCCTTGGGCGTGTCCGGCGGCGGGTCTTGCGCTTCCCGGGCGGCGGCCAACTCGGCGGCGAGAAGGGCGCAACGCTCTGAGAGGATCGCGATCTGCTGGCGCAGTTCGGCGACATAGGCGTTGGAAGCGGCAGGGGACATGAGGGCTCCTTTCAGGGTCAGAAGTCAGTTTCGAGGTAGAGGCCGGTGGACTCAAAAGCGACGGCCGCGGCGGTGGCGCCGTTGTTCAGGAAGAGGCGCGGCGCGAGGAAGGTCGCGGCCTGGGGCAGGTCGGTGGTCACTTCCTGTTCGAAGACGGCGCCGGTCGGTTCGTTGACTGCCCGCAGCCAGATCGAGGTTCCCGCGGCGGGGCACCAGATCGTCAGGGTCAGAAGCCCGGCCGTGGCGATAGGGAAAGCGCCGCCGAGATCCACGAGGGTTGGCGCGCCGGTGGCGTCATTCCGGACCAGTTGCCAATTTGCGTGCGTGCCGCGCTGGAAGCCAATGCCGATGGCTTCGACAAGGGTTGCCAGAGATGTCGTCACGGCCAGGGCTGCGATCGATGCCAACAGGCCGAAGAAGCCCATCCCGGTTGCCTGAAGAGTCGTCAGGCTGATCCTTGCGACAAAGGTGAAACCGCCCAGACCCGCAGCGTTGCCCCGCCAGCAGGTTGTGACTGCCGAGCGCTGATCGCAGACCGAATCCACCACGGCGGCCGAAGTGACCCGCCAGCGCCGGGAACTGTTCAGAAGCGATCCGGCGCTCAAGGCGGTGTGGCTGACCGTGCCAACGCTGGTCAGCGCAATCCCTTGGGCTGCAATTGTTGTGCCGGACACCGGTGCCCAGATTCCTATGCGGTTAAGCCCGGTGTGGGGTTGCAGCGGGAAATCCCGCCCGGAAGGCCTGACGACTTCCAGCCAGGGCGCGCCAGCCCGCTGTCGGCCATATAGTGCCAGCTTGCCCGCCGGTGGCACGGCCGGGATCGCGGCGAGGCCTGGCAGGATCAGGGGCTCAGGGAACTCGGCCCGCCCAGTGGCGCGATCGATCACAAAGGCATCGAAGAAGGCCGAGCCGTTCGGTGACACCTTGAGAGTCACGTCATCCGATCCGAGTAGCCCAAACAGCGCCCGCGCCGAAAACCCTGTCTTCAGGGCGAGGCTTGCATCATTCCCCGCTGCCGCCTTGTTGATCGTGGCCTCGTGCGACCCGCCTGCGTTGTTCAGAAGTGTCGCTGCGGCGTTGACGCTCAGCCGGTTCGACGCATCGGGCGATGCGCCGCCGAGGCCCAAGCCCAGCGCGGTGATATTCGCCGTGGCCGCGCCGATCGCCGTCACGCTGGCCGCAAAGGTGACGGTGGGCGTGTTGATGATGGTGCTGCCCAGTGCCCCTGCGGTCGTCGAGCCGAGATTGATCACGGTCGTCGATCCCGCGGCGCCGCCAGTGCCCAAGTTCACGGTCTTGGTGACACCAGTGCTCGTGCCGCCGGTGCCGATGCCATAGGTGGCAGTCGTCGTCGCGGTGCCGATCGTCACCGTCGCATTTGCAAACGTCGTCGCCCCCGCGAAGGTCTGGGCCGCGTTGCCCAGATGGGCCAATGTCGCGGAGAGGTTAGGCAAGGTGAAGACGCGTGTGGTGCCCGCCGACAGGCCCGAGAGCTCGAATGCCGCGAGCTTGGTCGGATCGGCGTCATCGGCAAGGCGGAAGAGGTTGTCCGGGAAGGGTAGTGCTGCCTGCCGCACCCAGGCACCGCCGAGAAAGGTCAGTGCGGCATCCGTGGCGCGATCCCAGACCGCCCAACCCTCGGCCGGGGGATAGAAGGCCCAGGCCCCGTCCTGCCAAGCGGCGATCGCAACGGCCTGGCCTGCCCAGGCCGCCGTAGGGCTGGGGCCCACGATATAGCGGGCGCCATCGACCGGCGATCCGGGCGGGGTATTCAGACCGGTGCTTTCCACAGCGGGCTGCACAAGGGCATCGAGGGCACGGAAGGCCTCGTTGACGGTGATGTGCTTCTGCGCCTGGTTCGCCTCGAGGAAGGTGAGGCGGATGTTCGGGGTGTCGGCCATAGGACCTCCGCGTTCAAAGGGTGATGTCGAGGATGGCGCCGCGGCCCAGCGCGCCGGTCTGCGTGATGCGCAGCGCGAGGGGGCCAGGGACCGGGGCGCCGAAGTCGGCGGTTTGCATCGCGGCCGTGTAGGTGAAGACTGGGGTCTTGAGGCCCGACACCGTGCGCACAATCGCGGCGCCGTTCAGCACGTCGAGTTCATAACCCTCTGCCGCCTCGCCGAGAGGCACTTCGGTCAGGGCCCAGTTGTCGCCTGCAAAGGCCCGCGTGCGGCGGGTCCAGCTGAGTGCAATATCGCCACCGGGCAGGTTGACCCGCCGGGCATGACAGGGCCGCCAGGGGCGCAAGCCGCGGGCGGAGGGCGCAAAGGTGACGGCGAGGTTCGCTGGATCGCCCGCGGGCTTGCTCGAAGCGCCGATCCGCCAGTTCCAGGGCGCGCCATGGTCTGCAGTGCCGATCGGCAGGGGTTTGACCCCTCCGTCCAGCACGACCACCCGCGCCCCGGCCGGGGCGGGGTTGGCGATCGCGTCCTCCGTGCCGAGAAGGCCACGCAGGAGCCGGGTCAAACGCCAGCGCCCTGGCGATTGCAGGCTGGCCGTGGCGAAGCCGACAATCTCCCAAAGATCAGGCGCGGTTTCGATGGCCACCCAGTTCGTGCCGGAGAACACGGCCGTATCGCTGACGCTGGCGAACTGGCCTGCGATCATGTCGACCCAAAGCTCGTTGCCGCGGTCGAAGCGGTTGGTCGGCCCGGCGTAGAAGGGAAAGGCCAGGATGCCGAACCAGCCCGGCCGCGAAATCGTCGTCAGGACCGCGAAACCATCCGTCGATGCCGATCGCCAGACCGCCGCGGTGCCATACCACGGGGCGGCATGGGCTGCGGCATAGGGTTGCCAGTCGGGGAAATCCTCCGACAGCTGCGGCAGGTTCATCAGCGCCACGAGGGGCGGACCATAGACTGCCTTTGCCCCCGAAGTTGCGCCCCGATCCGAGCCGGGGGCCAGATCATAAATGGCACGATCTGACCGGCGCGCTTCAACCCGTCGCCCAGCGCCGTCGGTGATTGAGGTCAGGGCGAATTCGATCAAGCGGTTGTCGTGATCGAGCAGGATCACATCGGCCGGGTCGAGCGCCAGCCGCGACGGCGGCAGAGTGAAACTCGCCTTCTCGCGGCCGACCCAAGCCTCAAACAATGCCCGGCGCACCCCGCGTTCAGCGGCGCCACTGGTCGAGGCGATCGGCAGTTGCTCGGCCGAAATCCGCGCCGTCTCGACAGTGATGCGCCGCGCTTCCACGGTAATTCCGGCGAACTCTTCATCCCGCGCCATCAGCCGCCACTTGAGGGCGAGGGGCAGTTCGGTCTCCTGCGCCCGGGTCAGTTCCAGATCCTCGGCCTCGCCGCTGGTAGCAACCAGCGTGTCGAGCGTGATCGTGGCGACGGGCCGCTGCCCCCGCATGCGGAAGCGGATTTTGCCCTCGGCCTCGAAGGCGTCGAAGCCGAAAAGCCGGGCGAGGGTCTCGATCGAGGCGCGCGGGCTTTCGATGGCGTTTACCGCAAAGCCCGGCACCGATCCGGCAAGATCGGTGGCGTCTAGGTCAGCTGGGGCCAGCCCAGCGCGGGCGCAGAGTTCGGCCACGAGTTCGGCGAGGCCCGTGGCTCCGGCGCGGCCGGTCAGCCAATGTCCCAAGCGCCAGTTCTCGGCATCGGACCAGACATCGCTTCGGGCGGGGAAGGCCGGGAAGGGGCGGGCGTCCCATGTCCAAAGCGCAATCTCGGCGGTCTCGATCATCCGGCCGGAATAAAGCGATGCGGCCGGGTTGTTGGCGGGGTTGGTCCAATAGCCGATCAGGGCCTCGGCATAGCGGCGTTGGATGAACTCGTCCGGCCAGCCTCGCGAGAAATGCGGAAGCAGAGATTCCGACGACTTCGGGTCAACAAAGACATTCGGCTGGTTCGTGCCGCGATCGACGCAAGGCGCACCTGCTTCCGTGAAACGGATCGGCTTTGATCCGGGCACCCAAGCGGTGGGCCCGCCGCTTTCGACGCCGCCCAGGCGATTGAAATGCGGCTGGCCCCACCAGTTCCGCAGGTCTTTGGGGCGGAAGACCCAAGGCTTTCCGGCGCCGTCCGTGATCGGGGTGCGGATTTGCGCCAGGCGGTCGGACGAGGAGGCATAGAACCAGTCGAAGCCCTCGCCGCCCTCGATGTTCGCTTGCAGATAGGCGGCCTGCTGCGGCCCCTGCCATCCGGCCAGGGCATCGAGGTGATCATCGCCATCGCGCCAGTCCGAGAGCGGCAAGTAGTTGTCGATGGCCACGAAATCCACATGCGGCGAGGCCCAGAGCGGATCGAGGTGAAAGAACACATCGCCCGTGCCGTCGGCAGGCTGATGGCCGAAGTACTCCGACCAGTCGGCAGCGTAGCTGACCTTGGTGCCGGGCCCGAGGATCGCGCTGACATCGGCCGCGAGTTGCACGAAGGAGGTGACGGCAGGATAGGTCGAGGCGCCGGAGCGGATTTGCGTCAGCCCGCGCATCTCGGTGCCGATCAGGAATGCGTCCACGCCCCCGGCCGCGGCGCAGAGATGGGCATAATGCAGGATCATCCGACGCAGGCCCCAATCGCTGGGGCTGCCGGTGAAACTTACCGTCGTGCCCGACACCGCGAACTGCCCCGGCGCGGCCGACCCGAAGAAGCTGGCCACCTGGCTGGCGGCGGAAGCCGTCTTGTCGACCGTGCCTGCAAAGCCCGCGGCCGGAGCGCAGGTGATCCGGCCGCGCCAGGGATAGACCGGCTGGCCGGGCGCAGTGCCGTTCGGCGAGTATGGGTTCGGCAGGGTGTTCGCCGCCGGGATGTCCATCAGGATGAAGGGGTAGAAGGTGACGCGCTTGCCCCGGGCCTTCAGGTCTTGGATGGCCTGCACCACTGCGGCATCGGTGGGCGTGCCGCCATAGGCTGGGCCGCCATCGACGGTGGACACCACATGGGCCGCGGCGCGGGTGATGCCATTGACACGCCAGACCATTGGCGTGGTTGTCTTGGTGGCGGATTCGACGCCCGGCTTGATCTGGCAGACGCCCGCCCTGAGATCGGTGCCAAACCAGGACACGACGAGGGAGATGGCCTCGCATTCGGGTAAGGCGGCATCGAGCCGGTTGAGAGACGCGACCAGATCGGGCAGGCCCTCGACGCTGTTCTCGTTCTCCGGGGTCGAGGTGCCGTTGCCACCCGAAGGCCCCCAAAGGCCCGGCGCGGCCGAGGTGCGGGTGACGGTCTCGGTCGCATAGGCGAACTCGCCCGCCGACGGGATCAGGTTCACTGCCTTCACCAGTCGTTCCATCGCACTTGGATCGGGCGAGGGCCGGATCACCTCGAAGGAAAGCTGCGGCAGGCGGTTGCCAAAAGTCTCAAGCGCCAGATCCTCGAAGACGACATAGGCGACGCCGCGATAGGCCGGGGCCTGCCCAGCGCCCTCTTTGGCTTCGATGAACGGGTCGGGCATTTGTGCCTCAGTGCCGAGATGCACCCGGACAACTGCGCCCGGAACATCGAAGGGTTTGCCATCGGCCCAGATACGGCAGACGCCGCCGATCGGGCCCTCGCACAGCGCGACGGCGAAAGAGGCGAAGTAACGATAGCCCTCGGTCACGACCTTTGGCCCGCCGCCCTTGCCGCCGCCTTGGGTCTGGCGGAACTGCTCCTCGCGGAAGTCGGTGGCCCAGATGATGTTCCCGCCAAGCCGCATCGTCCCGTAAAGCCGCGGGATCACCGCGCCCTCGGTCGCCGATGTCAGGCGCAGATCGTCAAGCTTGGCGCCTTCGATCCGTTGGTCCGGGGCCAGCGAGCCGATGATCAGGCTGTCGATGACCGAGCCCGCAAAAGAGCCGATCGCGCCGCCGATCGTGGCGGCGCTGAAGCCGAGAAATGCGCCACCGAAGGCGCTGCCGATTGCGGAACCGGCAGCGGCGAGGAGCATGGTTGCCATGGGGATCAGCCTGGAAAGAGGAAAGCCGCCACGGCGCGACGGCGCCAGGGCAGGGTGAAGGGTTCGCGGGTGACGCCAGTGGTCTCACGGGCGTGGATGAGGGCCAGCTGGTCGGCGGGCCCCGGCACGAGGATGCCGCAGTGCTTGGCCGGACTGGTCGCGACCATGCGGAACAGGATCAGGGCGCCGGGTGCGGCTGCGCCCATCGGGATCTCGATCAGGAAGGCTTGGGCGGCCTCCCACATCACTTCGCGGCCGCTGCTTTCGCCCCAATCGCGGGTGTAAGGTGGCGGGGTGACCGGTTCAGACCCATGCAGATCGCGCCAAATGCCGCGGGCAAGGCCGAGGCAATCAGTACCAAGACCCCGTGCGGAGGCTTGATGCAGGTAGGGCGTGCCAAGCCAGCTTTCCGCGATCGCCACCACAAGGGCGGGATCGGCCGCGGCGCGGACAGGTTCCTGCGTGGGCGCATCCCCACCGCCCAGCGCACGATGCTTGCCCAGTCTAGCCATCTGCAAGCGGGCGCAGGGGCGCGCCGGAGTTGGCGTCGGTCTCGTTCGGGTAGCGGGTGACCAGATCGTCGCCGGGGATCGAGGGGAAGCCACGGAAGTTGATCACATTGCCGAACCGATCGCGGCAGCTGGCGTGGCGCTTGTCGCAGCCTGCGGTGATGGAGAAGGCATCACCCGGCGCGATCGGGCGCACCGGTGCCTCGATCAGGGTGATTGTGGCCGTTCCGCTGGCAAGCGTGTGCCCCGCCACTTCCGCCCGCCGCCCGGCATTGGCGCCGCTAATCCACTCCACCACCCCGAAATCGAACCAGCCCGAGGCAAAGGCCCCGAGGCCCGTCGCGACGGTAAATCGCCGGTCTCCGATTGTGGCTGTCGCAGCGCCGGTGCCGCGATACAGGGCGCTCGTCAGGTTCACCCCGCAGCGCGCATCACCCAGCGTCGCGTCGCAGAAATACTGAAATGTTCGGCCGACGGGCTGGTTCAACAGATGCGCCAGAGCCCGCACTTCGGCGGTGAAGGCGTGCCGCCCCCGCCTGATCTCACCGATGCTGCCCCGGCGCATGAGCACGCGCTGGTTGACCGCTTGCCAGTTCACGAGCCAGACCTCGACGGCGCCGTTGTCCCAGAGGCCGTCGGCGATATCGGTCTCGGTGATGCGGTCTGACCGCAGCGCGCCTTGCACGTCCTGGGCGTCAACCGACAGATCGCCCAGGCTTCTGATCTCGCTGGCCGCGAAACCGGTCTCGGGTTCGAAACTGGTGCCTGCGAAGGCCAGCATCTGGTCATGATCGGTGAAGCCGAAGACGGCACCATCGCGGCGTTGCAGCCGCCAGCACCAAGCGAGGGTGGTGGTGCCTTCATCCAGATGCGCTTGGAAGCCTGCGGGCAGGGTCTTCATGGGGTGCGGTCCTGTTGTTCGAGGCGGCCGACAGCGGCGCCGATGCGGGCGATGTTCTCGTCAAGGCGGATCATCCGCTCTTCGATCACGGCGATGGCGCGCAGGGCCTCGGCCACGTCGCGGATTTGCTCGGGGCGGATCATCGCCAGATCGTCCAGTTGCCGTTCGAGCATGGCGACGCGGGTGTTGATAATCCCGGCCCACCAGATCGCGGCTCCGCCTTGGGCGGAAAGGGCCAGAGCGAGACTGACGTAGGCGACGTAGCCCATGGTGTTGCGGTCTTTGGGCGGGGTCATCGGCGCACCTCGATCAGGGGAATGGAGGGGATGGAACCGGTGCGTTCGATATCGAGGGTGACGGGCAGCTCGTCGGTGTCGAAGCGCACCGGCACGTCGAATTCGAACCCGGCGCGGATCACGGCGCCGGTCGTGGGCGCCACGACAAAGGTGACGATGCCGGTGGTAGTGTTGACCGACCAACCCGAACCCTGCGCGACCCCGTTCACCGAAATGGTCACTGTGCCCGCCACTGGCTTGATGATCGCCCGCGCCCACGATTGCACGCCGGAGGCATAGGTCTTGGTCAGGGCAAAGGTGGTGATCGATCCGTTGCCGGTGCCGATGATCTGGTCGGTGGGCGCGGGCGCGGCCGAGGGCAGGCAGGATTTGTAGTCCGACCAGTCCTTGAACCGAAACGCATGCAGGCGGCCGTTGCGGGCCTCGAAGAAGGCGACGACGGCAGCCAGATCGTCAGCCCGGCGCACGCCATAGGAGACGTCGTAGCGGCGGCGCGAGTTTGCCCAAGAGGCGTTGCGTTCCTCGTCGCCTGAGGCCAGTTCGACGATGCGGGTGCGCCTCTCCGGCCCGCCTTTTGCGCCCCGGCTGATGCTGTCCGGAAACCTGATCTCGTGAAACGCCATTCAGCTACTCCTTCGGCCATAGGCCACGGCCCGGGCGATGTCGGAGGCCACTTGCGCGCGGGAGGCGCGGAAGCTTCCGGCGTCGCGGGCATAGATGTTGACGGTGGTGCCTGCGCCCCTCTCCCAGGCGCGGGTCTCGGCACGGTTCAGGACGCGTTCGCCGCGCAGAAGGACGGCGGCGTATTCGTCGGACCCAAGGCCCCTCCCGCCGCCATTGTGGAACCGCGGGGCGGCGGCGAGGGCGGCGGCGGGGATCATCATGCTGGCGGGGCCGGGCACTCGGCCGCCTGTGTGATAGACACCCGCCGAGATTGATCCGCCGATGCCCCCGCCGATCCCGCCCAGAACCCCGCCCAGCGCGGAAGCGAGGGGACCGAAGACGAAGCGGCGAAAGGCGATCTTGGCCAGATCAGCGATGATCGACGTCGCCAAACTGCTGAAATCCAGCTTCCCCGTCCGGACGAACTCGGCGACGGCCTCTTCCCCCGCGCGGAAGGCCGAGGTGATCGCCTCGCCCACGCTGCCGCCCCAGTTCGCGGCCTCGGCAGCGTAGGTTGACAGCGCTTCGCTGACCGCCGCCCAGCCGGTTGCCGCGATATCGGCAGCGGCAGCCACTTCCTCGGCCGTCTGCAACGGCCCACCACCGCCACCCGCGCCACCTTCAGCCGGAGCGTCGGGCGTGATGGAGATTTGCAGCGCGCGATCGCGGACGTCGTTGAAGTATTCCGACAGCGGCGAGCCGGAGACGATCCCACGGATTTGCGCCGCCAGCGCTGCCCTTCGTTCGGCATCGCGGGCGGCATAGGGGTTCGCCACGCTGTCGATCCGAAACGTCGCCGGGTCCAAGGTGGACAAGGCAGGATCAAGGCCGACCGCCTCAAGGGCCGCATTCGCCGCCTCGGCAAGAGCGTTGATCCCGGCCAGCGCCTTCTCGATCATCCAGTTGACGGCATCGATCACGGCATTCGCGGCGCCCACCGCGAGGGCCCCGACGGCATCTGGCACGCCCTGGAAGGCGTAGGTCGCACCTGCGGCCGCGACCTTGAAGGCGTTGATGACGAGGTCGCCCATCCAGATGACGCCGTCGACGATCCGCTCCCAGGCCCAATCGGCCCAGGCGACGGCATTGTCCCACCAGCCGCGGATGGTATCGAAGACAGGCTTGCCGATCTGGTAGACGTTCTCCGCGAAGACCTGCCAGGCCGCCCGCGCTACGTCGGTGAAGCTGACCTGCGCGCCGGTGGACTCGTTGATCTCGTTCCTCATCCCGGCGATCGCTGCCGAGCCCAGCGCAACTGCAGCCGTTACCAGTGGGAAGCGCCCGGCGACTTGCAGCACCCCTTGGCCAAGGGTCCGCGCCATACCGCCCAGATCGCGGAAGAGGGCGCCGACCCCGCCATTGCCAAACCCATAGATCTGGGAAATCTGGCTGCCTTGCTGCGCCATGACCATGAAGGGATTCATTCCGCCTGCGAGCGAGACGCCGA
Organism: Gemmobacter denitrificans; assembly: GCF_036964905.1. Lineage (NCBI taxonomy): Bacteria > Pseudomonadati > Pseudomonadota > Alphaproteobacteria > Rhodobacterales > Paracoccaceae > Gemmobacter > Gemmobacter denitrificans. Next base: position 92,348 of record NZ_JBALHR010000013.1, on the reverse strand, counting down.
TATCCTGAAGCTGGAAGGACAGGTTCGCCATGCGGTGGCTGGCGTTCCGCGTGGCACTACTCATCCCACCGAGCGCCGTGGTCCGACCCTTGATTGCCGCAATGCTGGCCAGTGTCGCCTGCCGTTCGCGCGCAATCGCGGCCGTCATCTCCTCCGCGGAAATGGCCCCGACCCGGTGTGCTTGCCGGATCTCGGTCAGGGTGGATCGATAATTCCGCACCACCGCGAAAAGCGGGTTGTGCTTGGCACGCAGGTCATCAAGGGCCCGGCCATAGGCGGCAACATCGGCCGCATCGCGGGCCATGCCGCCCGAGACCCCGGTCGATCGGTTGACCGTGTTCATGACGGTGCCGGACACCGCCCCCGCCTGGCGCAAAGCCGTCGCAGCCCGGGCTGCCCGATCGGCAAGGTCCTGCATCTGGCGCATGGCTTCCCCGGCCGAGACCCCGGCCGCATTCAGCCCCGCCGCCGCCCGTGGGCCCGCCGCCTCGATCAGGGTCAGCGCGCGGGCGCCTTCCTGGCCGATGCCGACCAGTTCGGCCTTCAGCGCCTGCCCGCCGGTCGCGACAAGGCGCACCGAGACCCGGCGTTCAGATCGACTCGTCATGGTTCTGGGCTCTCACTTGGGCGTTAATGCCGCGCACGGCGAAGGGTTCGATCAGGGGCAGAAGCTCGGCCGCGATCAGCCGGTTCAGGCCCAGCGCTTCGGCCATGGCCAGGGCGGCCGTCATGTCCCAGCCCACCACACCGCCGGGGATGGCGCGGAACTGGCCGCGGAGGGACTGGGCCAGTTCCCAGGCTTGCCAGGCTTCAAGCGTGCGAGGGCGGTGGAGATCAGCGGGGCAGTCGGGGCAGGGCTTTACGCATCCGGCGCAGTAGCCTTCGCCCCCGCCGAAGTGCCATTCGGCAAGGGCCCGGAGACGTTTCCCTCATCGGCCAGGATCAGGCCCTTCGCCACGTAATCGGTCTGAAAGCGCTGGAAGAGCGGGAAGAGGTCGAGAAGGGCGGCCACCGCCTCGGGCGTTGGCGGCACGGGATAGCCCTCGGCATTGCCGACGCCCTCCCAGTCAAGGATTGCGAGCGACCCGATCGCCTTGGCCAGAGCAACGGCTACCTGATCGGCCGGGGCGTCGTCGGGGAGGCTTGACACCTGCGCGTCGCTGCGGGCGGCACCGATCAGCGCCGAGGTCAGAGGCGCGAGGCGCAGGCGCACACCACCACCGAGGTCGAGCCAGGCGGGTTCGGGCGATAGGTTCAGGCGGATCATGGGAAGGCTCCTCAATAGCTGGTGGTCGTGTTGACAAGGACGGCGGTGCACATGCGGGCGGGGGAGGTGGCCCGCGCCGCTTGCCATTCGAAGGTGGCCTGCACCCCCTGCGGCCCGTTGATCGGGATGCGAGGGCGCGGCAGATAAGCGGCGTGGACCGTGAAAGTGAGGGAGGCGTTTGCGCCCAGGCTCCAGGCAAAGACAAGTTCGCAGGGATCACCGGCGATCGCCTGGTTCACCAGCGTCAGATCGGCGAAGCGCGCCTCGATCGATCCCGTGAGGGCGGCCATCGATGGGTCCAGTCCTTCGAGAAGGCCATCGTTGCGGATGGTCTCGATCCGGTCGAGGTTGTTGGCATAGGACACCTGCGCCGAGACGATATTGCCCAGCGTGGCCCCGTTCCGCGTGATCGACCCCTGAAAATTGCCGAAGCGCTGCAAGGGCAGGGTGGCATCGGTCAGGGTTCCGGCGGCCGTCGTGGCTGCAACCGTCTCGCCCCGCCCGATCAGGCCGACCGTTGCCGTAAGCAGCCCAGAGCGCTGCGATTGCCACTGGATGCGATCGGCGACGAGGCCGGAGTACATCGCGAACCGCGGCACGTCCGGCATCTGCGTTTCGATCGCCATGCTGGGCAGCGTGAAGCCGCCCGACTGGAAGGTATGCGTCCGCGGCGTGGTGCCGGTCGTCACCGGTTGGCCGAAGATCGCCTTCAGCCAGAAGCCCAGGTTCTCGGCGTCCATCGGAATGACGACATCGCCATCCACATTGACTGCATCGCGGATCGGCGCCTGCGGATCACGGCCGTAGCCCAGAAGTTCCGGCGAGAGGAGGCCCTGTTCTGAGCCAAGCGTCGTTGTGGCAAAGGGCATCCGGCGATAGCCGCTGGCGGGCGGCGTGCCGTAAACGGATTCGAAGGCGAACGCGACTTGCGTCCGCGCGCCGGGCTGGCGGGCCATGGGTCAGTCCTTTCGGGGGTGGGGTCAGGTCAGAGAAGCGGGTCGGTCGTGGCGTAGGCGAGGATCACCGTGATCACCGCCGCCTTCAGGCCCTCATTGCCGTCGATCGCCAGCAGCACCGGTTCTGGCGCTTCGGGCGTGATGTAGTCACAAAGGCCGCCCAGCGTTCGGTCAGCGGCCAGCGCAGTGCCGATCGCGAGGCGCAAGGCGTCGAAGGCGGCATCCCGAGCGGTCGGATTCCCGTCGACAACCACTTCGATCTCGGCGCGGTGTTCGTAGTAGTAGCCCGGCGGCGACAGCCACACCTCCGGCGGCCCCGGATCGCCATCGCGCAGGATCACCACCCCGGCGGCAGGCACCTTCTCGGGCAGGATCGTATTACGTAGCACCTTGGCACCCGGCGGCATCGCGCTGGACAATAGGCTATGGAGCGACCCGAGCAGGCGCTCGGCCGTGGATTGGGTGGGCATGGGCGGGTTCCGGCGTCGAGGCTGTTCCTAAACGGCCCAGCGGGTTATCATGCGATTGTCAGACCGTTTTCCGAGCGAAGGCACCTTTCGATGCCGAAATCTCTCCACGACAAACTCGCCGAGCTTGATCCGGCACGTCTTGCCCGCATTCGGGCCGAGGCTGGTCGGCTTCAGGCAGAAATCTTGGCGGCGAGGTCGGATCGGAACCCGACGCCCGATGTGAAGGGTGCGTCCAGCGGAAGCGATAAACTCAGCTCGTCATCGGCAAGTCGGACCATTTGACCCGAAGGTATCGGCCCTTGCGGCCGGGGATGTCCTTCCGGTCGATCATGCGACCCGAAACCTCAAATTCCTCGTTGATCTTTACGACCAGCAGTTTGCTGAAGTTGCCTGAAAGATCGATTACAACCTCGTCCTTTCGCTTGAACGGTGTGATCGTCTTGATTTCCACATGGTCGTTGCCAAGCCTGCCATCGGCGCCTTGGGCGTAGTTCTTGTTCAGCTTGATTCCATAGGTCATGGCGCCGAAGAGTTCGCCGATATCGCCATAGAGGTTAAGGTGCCGACCGGTCTCAAGGTGATACTGTTCGGCCAGAGAAATCAGATCGTCAAAGTAGGGGATCATCGAACGGTCACCATTTGGGTACTTGGCATCCCATTCCTGTTGGCGGAGGTACTCGTCGATCTCCGACCAAGTCACCCATTCACCGTCATCATAGAAGGCGCGGTCGTCCCAATTGATACTGTCCATTCCGTAGCCCAAGCGCCTGATTCCTCTTCAATTTGCTCACCTTGCTTCAGCATTCTGGCTGTTCTGTGGCGGCAGGTTCTCACCCCTTCCACGCCCCCAAGATCGCTGCCGGCAGCCGCGCCGTCGCCTCCCGCGCCAGCGCATCGAGGTCCAGCTTCTTTGGCATCTTCACCTGCCGCAACAGCAGGAACACCGGCACCGTCTGGGCCCCGGCCAAAACTCCATCCCGCCGCCGACGGCCGCCCTTGGCCGCGGCCAGCCCCCGGCTGTTCAGACGCGCATCATCGACGACGAGCAGGCTCGGCCTGTTTCGGCGATAGACGAAGCGCAGGCGCATGCCGGTGCGCTGCTCCCAGCGCCAGGGCGTGATGCGCTGGCGGCCGAGGCCGGTGAGGCCTGCGGCGGGCAGGGGGATCGCCAGCCAAAGGCCGTCCTTGCCGCGGATCAGCACGCCGCCGTCGAAGGCGTGCAGGATGTCGGGCGCCTTGGTCCAGACGAGGCTTGCAGCGCGCAAGCTGGTGCCCGATCGCGGGAAGTCTGCCTGCCGGACGGAGTTGGCGAGGCGCGATCCCAGCCCCGAAGCCCGAACCTGCCCGCGCCAGTCGTCGCGCAGGCCCCGCCCGGCGGCAAAGACGCCGCGGGTCACGGCGGCTTCGGCCTCTTGCAGGATCTCGGTGGCGACCGCGTTCAGATCGCCATCGATGCTGGCGCCGATCTTCATACCTCGCGCGCCTCTGCCTTCCAGACATGGCGCAGGGCGTCGCGCAGCGGTTCGCCCCGAACCTCGTAGATCACGCCTGCGATCTCGAACGTGTCGCCTGGGGCAAGGGTGCCCAGCGCGGCGCATTCGACATCGATCATCACGCTGTCGGTGACAAACCGGCCCTCGCCAAAGCCGGTCACCGCATCCGGCCGCCGCAGCATGACGCGGACAGCGACCGGCGCGCCAGCCCCACCCGATCGCCAGAGCGCATCCTGCGCGAGGTTCGGATCGCGGAAGAGGGCGGCCGTGACGGTGGCAAAGGCCGACATTTCAGGTGGCGCCCCCATTCAGGCGCACGATCCCGGTGGTATCGCCTGCGCCGCCCGCCACCGCCTGCGTGGCGATGCCGATCCGGGTGTTGCCGGTAAGGACGTTGGTGGTTCGGTTGTTGGCCGCATCCCAGTAGATCGTCTGGCCGACCGTCCAGGCCTGCGAGGGCGCCTTTGGCAGTGAGAACACGCCCACCAGCCGGATCACGGCGGTCTCGCCGATCGCCGCGGCCCCCTCGGCAACGCCGAAGATGCTGCCGACCAGCACGCCCTGGCCGGAGGCGATCACGGCGGCGGCGGTAATGTTGATGGTTTCGCCATTGGCGATGAAGTTCTTCATCAGGGTTCTCCTTCAGAGAGGGGCGTCAGACGCCCGCGTTGCGGAAGAGGCCGCGCCAGTCGATGGCTTTGGCGGCGAAGTCGTGGCGGGCCTTGATCTCGATGCCGTCCACCTCGAAGCCCGAGCGGGTTTCGGTGTAGACGCCCTGCTGGCCTTCGAGATAGGCGAACTCGATCGTGTCGATCCGCGACGGATCGGCTGCAAGGAACCAGGGATCGGGCCCGGCGGCGGGGATCAGGCGGGCCTCTTCGATCGGTTCCAAGCGATTGGCGAAGGCGTTCACCCCGGCCACCGCGTTGGGGGTGGTGGCGGTGACGTTCTTCCGCGCTTCGACCGACCGGACGCCCGGCGGGGTGATGATGTAGCGCGGCAGCACGCTGATCTGGCGGCCTTCCAGCCCCCGCTGGTTGCCGAAGAGGCGGTAGGCCTCGGCGAGGGTGGTTTCCGAGATGGCTCCGGCGGTGCCGAGGTTGGCGTGCGAGGCATGGAAGAGCGGGTTGCCGTCGGCCATGTTGGGGTTGGTCGAGAAGATCGAATAGACGAGGTCGCTTTCGAGATCGGCCGCGGCGGCGCCGAAGGCCGAGGGGATGCGGGTGAAGGCATCGAGGTCGTCGTTGATCAGCGTCTGGCGGGTGATGCCGACGATCCGGCCGTAGGTCACCAGCGCATAGACCTCCCGGCTTTCGCCGATCGTGCCATAGGTGAACTCGCCCGATTCCGGCACGCGCAGCAGGTCTGGCGCGCCGCCAAGCTGATTGCGGGCGACCGGCTTGAAGTCGGTGATGACAGCCTGCCGAGCCCAAGCGGTGAAGGTGCGGGGCGTGGTATCATAGGCCGCGCGCAGGGTCTTGTTGGCGACGTTCGCCAGGATCAGGGGGAAGTCGCTGGTCGAATGCAGGCCCGAGCGGCCGATCAGGGCCTCGGTCGCGAGTTCCATCTTCGACATGCCGCGGGTCGCGATGCCGCGGCGATCGAGGGCGTGGCGGGCCAGTTCGAGGAGGGTCAGGCCGCGGAATTCGCGCGCCCGGTCGGTCAACTGGGCCCGGCCGGGGTTGTGACGGTGCAGCAGCGCTTCAGACATGGCGTCGCGATAGGCGGCGTCTGCCGCGCCAGTGCCGCGGGCGGTAGCGGCGACAGGCTCTGATCCCCGGGCGGCCGGTGCATCGGCTTCGGCCAACTTGTCGAGGATCGCGGCGCGAGCGGCATCAAGCGAGAGCCCGCGGCGGATCAGATCGGCGGCGAAGCCCGCGCCCAGCGCATGGCGTTCGCAGAGCGCCAGCACCTCGGCCGCGGAACGGTTAGCCTCGGTGCGGATTGCATCAGGGGACGGAGCGGCCGCAGGCGGCGCGATCGGCGCGGCGCGGGTTTCCACAGCCGCTTCGGCTTCGGGTGTTTGGGTCTCGGGCATGGTGGTCCTCGTCTGGTTCGCGGAAAGGGCGGGCGCGTCGGCCCGGGTCAGGAGGCAGGGGGTGAGGGTTTCGGGGCGGGGATCGGTGCTGCGGATATGCGCGCCGGGATCGGCGGGCATGGCGACGGCGGAGATTTCCATCGGCTCCCAGTCGACCGCGCGCCACAGCTCGCGCTGGCCCTGGGGTTTCGTGATGTCGTAGCGATGGATCCGGTAGCCGACAGACACGGCCGAGACCGTGCCATCCATGATCCGCTGCACGATCGGGGCGGCATCGGGGGCAGAGGTGAGCCGGACCCGGGCAAAGCCTTGGCCGCCCTCGATCCGGGCCGTTCCGGGCAGGATGGCGCCCACGACGGACTCGAGACCCCAGGACCGGTGCGAGTCCAGAAACGGCGCGCCTGCGTTCAGGCGATCCATCCGAACGGCGCCGGGCGTGACGACCAGTTCCTCGTCATATTCGACGACGTCATCCCAGCCCTCATAGCGCCGCCTCTGCACCGTGGCGCCGGTGGTCCAGATCACATCGATCGTCATGTCGTCACCCTCGCCGCGAACAAGCCGCAGCGAGGCCTCCCGCGTGATCAGCGGGAGGTTCAGGGTTTCCGGGGGCATTGGGTGTCACCTCGTGTTACGAACGCGGGTTTGCGCGTGGAGAAAAGCAATGACATCATGAAAGAAGCCACTTGACCTCGTGAGGTTCGGTGCCCACCTTTGGAACGTCATTCAGTTGGGGGTCTTCGGGCCTCTGGGGATGGTGGGGGGCTCAAATCCCTTGGTGTTGCTAGGACCGGCTCTGCTCTTCCTCGTCTGTTTAATCGCCTCCAGGCATCTACTGCGCAAAGGCACCAGCAAAGAAAGGAGCGCCCACATGGGAAAAAAGTCTAAACCAACTACCTATCCAAAGCTGTCTACGTCCGTCCACGAAGCTCTTCATGAGTTCTCAGTTTCGTTCGGAGCCGGTTTCCTTGGTGGCACCATTCCAACCATTCTGCCGTCGCGCCGATAAGCGCGACGGCAGCTTTCTGCGACGGTTCACTTGGCCTCGCCATTGCCTGATTGCGCCGAGATGCCTTCCGTTTGAGCCAGACCGGCGCGGCTGACGCGGCGGGGATCGGCATCGAAGATCAGGCCCAGTTGATCGAAGAGGGTGGCATACTTCTGCCACTCCTCGACAACCTCGCGCGGGTCATACCCGCGGCGGGCAATCTGCTGTGCCGGGGTCGAGAACCCGGCGCGCACCTCCATCAGATCGGCGGTCACGTCCTGAAGGGGATTCACGCTTTCGAACCGGGGTGGCGCCCATTCGACGGCGATCTCCGGCTGGGGCAGGGCACCGGCCGTCCAGGCGGCTTCCATCACCCAATCCCAGATGCGCTGGCAGAACATCGGAATGACCACCTGCCATTGCACCGCTTCCACCATCCGGCGGAATTCATGCAGGCCGACGCGGGAGGACGCGAAGTTCACCTGACTGAGATCGCCAGTCATCAACTCATAGGGCACCCGGAACCCGGCCGAGATGATGTGCTGCTGCACCCGGTTCCATTCATAGATGCCCGAGGTCGAGGCGGGCGTGTTGAACTTGATGTCCTTGCCGTTGCGGACATAGCCGATCAGGCCGGGTTCGAACTGTTCGATCCGGTTGCCATCGGCATCCTGCACCACTGGCGCAATCGACTGCTGATCCTCGTCCGCGCCAAAGACGAAGCCAACCATCGAGGCCTCGATTTTCTTCCGCACCAGTTCGGCGGTCTGCCAGTCACCCAACTCGCGCAAGGCGCGCATCGCAGGCACGCCCCAGGGCACGCCGCGGTTCTGGACTCGCTGGCGTTCGAAGAGGTGGGCCACGCCATCCGCGCCGACCCGCAAGGATTCAAACCGCCGTCCAAATACCGGCATCGCATCGCCCGGATGATCGGGGAACATCCAGTAGCCCCGACGACGGCCGAGCGCGTCGTATTCGATGCCCTGGACGATCCGCCCACCATCCGGCCGATTGCCGAACTTGGCCCCATCAAGGTGATCGGCCTCGTTAAGCTGAATCTGCACCGGCGCGGCGAGGCGGTCACTGGCCCGGCGGCGACGGCGAAGAGCGAACACTTCGCCGCCTTCGATCATTTCGCGCACGGCCAGGGCGGTGAGACCGTGGAAATCGGTATGCCCATCGGCATCAGCCCTCTGCGCCCAACGCTTCCAGAGATCATCGGCGAGCTTGTTCAGCGCCGGATCGGCCGCGGCGGCCCGTGGCCTGATGCCAGTGCCGACGATGTTCGAGACCAAAACCTGCACGGCCTTGGCGGCGAGCGGGTCGTTCCGCACCAGATCGCGCATCCGGTCGCGCAGGGCGCCGCCCGCGACGGCGATTTCCGCGTCAGCAGCCGTTGACCCAGCGCGCCATCCATCGGTTCCCCGCCCGCGGGCGGCGGCGTCATAGCCACGCCGCAGATTGGCGATCGCCACCCGGGCCGCATAGCGCCGGGCCGCCGTGCGGGGCGCCACCGTGGCCACGATCCGGTCGATCACCCCCCAGGGTACATCGGGCGGGGTGGGTTTCATGTGCGGCCCCGGCTGAAGCTGGCCTTGCCCGCGACAGGGCGCGACCCGCCGGAACTGTTGGCCATCTGCCCTTCAATGAAGCGGATGCGGGCGAGAAGATCGGCCGCATTGCCATAGGTCAGCCGCCGCCCGTCATATTCCACGACCAAAGCGCCTGCGGCATAGGCGCGGCGCAGGGCATCAAGTTCGGCTTGCGAGAAGGACATCAGAGCCATTTTCCACGTCGGGGCCCAAGCCAGCCGGTTGGCCGCTTCGGGGCAGATTGCGGTTGTGGCCGGTCAGGTTGACCGGCCGGGGTGGTGGCGGGCCTCGCGGGCCCGATCTGTTCTTCCAGCGCTTCCCAGCGGGCGTTGTCCCAGCGATCGATCCCCATCAGCCAGGCGGCGGCGCGGGCATAGACCCGGCAATCGAGGGCCTCATTCCGCTCGCGGGTCTGTTCCCATTCCAGCTTCTGATAGCCGGTGCGGGTCTTTCGGGTGACGAGCTGCTCGGAGGTCAGCTGCTTCACCCATTCGGCCGTGGTGCCTTTCGGGATATGGACAAAGCCTGCGGGCCAGTCGGCACCTGCGGCCCGTTCCTCGTCCGTTGGTGCGGCAAGGCGCAGGAAACGGTAGGTCTCGGCCTTGAACACGGCCCCGGCGACCTTCCAGAGCCGGACACCGCGCCGCAGCTTCCGGCCGCCTTCGGTGGTTTCGACATAGGTCGGCCCGTCCACCGGCGTCGATCGGTCAAACCCGGCCACGCCCTTGATGGCGATTACCTGCCCGTGGCCAGCCTGCCGCACCCAGGCATAGACCGCATCGGTCGTCGCGCCGTCGCCGGAGTCGATCGCCACCCGCGCCAGCGCCATCCGGGCACCGGAGGCGTGTTCCCATGTCATCCCGAGGAACTCGTTCAGATCCGCCCAGACCTCGGCCCGGGCGGTGTCGCCTTCCAGAACCACATGATCGACGAGCCAGGAGCGCAAGTTTCGGCCCCAACCCCAGACGTCAATCTCGATCCGGTCGCGCTGGACGTCGATCCCGGCCGTCAGGATCAGCACGCCCGCAGGCGCCCGGCCCAACTGCCAATCCTCGCGTCGCTCGTAGAGGCGCTGCCAATCCGGTGCCTCGCCGCGTTCCGCCCAGGTTTCCCCGAGGACGGTGTTCTTGACCGTTTTCAGGGCGGAATCGTTGCCCTGCGCCTGATCCCAGCGGCGGGCGATTTCTTCCCAAGAGAGCCACCCGAGGGGCGAGTAGAGCCCCGAGATGTGGAACCCGATCACGCCCGCGGTTTCGGCCGAGGCCTGCACGTCCGGCGCGGCGGTCGGCAGCCAGTCGGCCCCGTTCTCCTCGTCCATCATCCACGTCTTGTGCCGTTCGGCAATCGGCGCCTCGCAGTGTTCGCACAGGTATGCCGCGGTCTCCGGTCGCCCCTTTTCCCAGCGCAGCCGCTCGAACTTCAGCCATTGCAGCCCGCCGCAATGCGGGCAGGGGACGTGATAGCGGCGCTGGTCGGTCAATTCGAACTCCCGCTCGATCCGGCTGAGCCCCTTGATCGTGGGCGTCGAGGCCAGGAAGATTTTCTTGCGGTGGCCGAAGCTGTCGGTGCGGGCCTCGGCCAGCGCCACCGGATCACCTTCGCCCTCAAGGTCGCCCGGATAGGCGTCGACCTCGTCCAGAAAGAGCCAGCGCGCAGGCATGGACCGCAGGCCGACGGCCGAGTTTGCGCCGGTCAGCACCAACTGGCCGCCGGGGAAACGCTTGGCCAGAACCGTGTTTCCAGCGTCGCGCGATCGAGCGGGCAACACCAAGGCCCGCAGATCGGGGCTTTCCTCGATCAGGGGCTCGATCCGCTGCTGGCTCAGGCGCTTGGCCAGATCGGTCGTCGGTTGCACCGCCAGGATCGGCCCCGGCGCGCGGTGGATGCAGAAGCCGATCCAGTTGTTCCCGGCCTCGGTCGCCCCAACCTGGGCGGATTTCATGAACACCACCCGCTGGGCCGGGTTGTTCGGCGACAGGGCCTCCATGATCGCCTTGAGGTAGGGCGTCCGGCTGGTGCGATAGGGCCCGGCCTCAGACGCCGCCCGTGACGACAAGATGCGGTGCCGGTCGGCCCATTCGGCAACCGTCTGGGCCGGATCGGGCGCCAGTCCCCGCGCCCAGGCGATGGCGATATCCTCGGCCCCCTCGAAGCTAGCGAAGTTCAACCTTGACCTCCGACATCTCCGCCAAATGGCGGCGCAGGTAACGCATCAACACCTGTTCCACGGCATGGGGCTCGGCCCCGAGTTCGGCTGCGATGTCGGCCGCTACACGCGGCGGCCAGTTCAGCCACGCGTCGCGTTCACGCCGGGCCAGATCAAAGACCATCGCCGTCGCCCGGGCGCGATCGACGACCTCGCCCTTCATCTTCTGCAACCGCACCCGGGCGGTCTGAGCCTTCAGCACCTCATTCGCCATTCGGGCTTTGACGAAGGAGACCTCGCCGCCGTCGCCCGCGGCCGCACCCGGATCGGCACCGGCCTCGGTCAGTGTCTCGGCGACGGCCGCGAAGGCCTGCCGCGGCACCGCCTTGGTGCCCGCCACAGCCCGGGTCGCGGCGGCCGTGCCGCGCCCCAGATCCCGGGCATGTGCGCCGCGCTGTTTTGCCGGATCGGTCGAGGCGTCCCACATCGCATCGGCCTTGGCGGCATCGATCGTGCCGTCAGCTTCCGTCGTGATCCGCCCCGTGGCGATGGCCTTGCGCACGGCGCTTTCATGCACCCCGCGCAAGGCCGCGTAGGCGCGCCGCGACAGCCCCATATTTCGACATTCTCCAATTAAGTCAGTGATTTGGACTTGCTCTTCGGACGGTCTCGGCAATGTCTGCGACACCTTGAAACGGAGGTTCCCGATGCCCGCCAAGACCGCCCCGATGACCGGCTTCGAGGCCAATTGCCTCGCCGCCGCCGACCATTTCATCGCCTGCCGCGGGTCGAAACCCGCGACCCGCATCCGCGCCCGGTTCGACCGGATCGATCAGGCCGAAGCCTTCGCCACCACCTTCGGCGACAGCCGCACCATGATCTACGCCGTCACCGCCGAAGGCCGCTCCGCCCACATCAAGAACGCCTGAAGGAGGCCCCGATGTTCACCAACCTCTCCGCCGTCCAGATCAACCGCCTCGCCCAGCGCCTGAGCGAGGCGCCCTTGGGGCGCAGCGCCAGCGTGGCCGCCGCCGCCGAACGGTTCGAGCGCCTGCTTGCCGCCAAGATCGGCGCCGAACGGGCGCCCAAGGCCATCAAGGCGATCCTGACAGCCCCCGGCTTGGAGACCGCCGAAGGGCGGCTGGTGGCGGAGATTGACGCCTGCGAGCCGGACGCCCCGGCAGAACCGGCGCCGCCCTCGGCCACGGCGGAACCGATCGCTGAACCGGCGCAGCTGGCCGAAACCGAACCCGCCGCCGCGCCCAGCGCCCCGCGCCGACGCCGGGATGCCGACATCGAGGCCAAGGCCCGGCAGGGCGAGCTGCCCCCGCCGCCCGACTTCTCGGCCGCGACCCATGCCCGATTCCGCGCCAAGCTGGCCGCGCTGGTGGAACTGGCCGGGAAGGCCGATGCAACCGGTCTGCGTGCCATCTCGATCAATCCGATCTCATCCAGCCCCAAAGCGCTGGCCCGCTATCGCGACCTCGCGGTGCTGGCGATCGAATCCCGGGAGGGCCGGGCATGAAGATCATCCGCAGCTTTGAACCAGGTGACCGCTATCGCTTCGATTTCGACCTTTGCACCTGCGCCCGGGGATGGGCGCAGGTTGATACCGCCCAAGACGCCTCGTGGTTCGGCACATGGGCCTCACCCGCTGAACGCACCATCCTCAACTTCGCCGAAGGCGATGTCACCCGAACCGTCTGCGACACCGACGAGGAGTTTGCCGCCGCCCTGCGAGAGATCGATCGCTGGAACCGGGATCACGGCTACGGCCCGGCCCGGATCGACCCCGGCTTCGATCCGGCCCTGAAGGCGGCGTTCGAGGCGGTCGGGCTGGCGGAGATGTTGCACTGATCGATAGTGGAAAGCCAAACTTGACTCGTATCGAACTTATCGGACGCCGTGTGCTTGCAACCGGCCCTCAAGAAATTCCGTAAGTTCGGCACTGCTTGAGCCGTTGGTGAAAACTTCAAGGTCGGCGACTGAGCCGTGCTGCATGTCGATAACGACACGAATGCCAATCAGGTAGCCATATCCTTTTGCGGCATTGGTCATCGCAAGTAGTTTCGCCCTATCTTGAGCATCAAGGCGATTTTCGACGCGTTTGGCTTCAACGACCAAGAGATTTTCTGGGAGCCCAATCCGATGCACGATGATGTCAGGTCGTATCAATCGCAGCGCTTCGACTTGGTCATCGAGCCCATATGCCAACATCTTGGCCTCTGTCTGGCGGCGATTCCACTCTGCGTTCACATTCCATTCTGGAAACAGAGTCGCCATCAATTGGCAAAGCTGGGCAGTTATGGCTTGTTCACCCGGATTTGCATACCGGAACGCTTCGTCAGTCAGTAAGTCTTGCATCGCGGCAGCAAACTTGGACAGCGTGTCGTTAACCTCCGTCAATTAGGACTGCTCCTTCTGGCGACGTGACTGCCAGAAACCTTAGCGGCGATTGTCGCAAGACAGTAGCCCCCTTTCATGCCCTCGCCAGCGGCGCCACGTTCCAGAAAAGCACCCGCCCCGGCCCACGCTTTGCCAGGCACATCTCCCAAGCCTTCGCATCGTAGTGCGGATCGGCCGGGAACGGGGCGCCCAGCGCGGCGCGATCGCTGAACTTGCGGGGATGAACGTGGATCGTGGCCCCGCCGACCTCGCGCGGGGTGAGGTCTCGGCCGATCTGGACGACGTAGCGGCGGGCTTTCGGCCAGGCGGCGGCGAGGCCGCGGGCGAGGACGCCGGAACCGGCGGCGCACCAGACCTCTTCGGGATCGAAAGCGGCCAGGCGGGCGGCGGCGGAGATTGCCTCGACCGCGCCCGGGATTTCGGCGCCGAAGGGGATCAGGCTGGCGCCGGTGTTGCGGCAGTATTCGCGGGCGCGGGATTGCACGACCGACAGATAGCCCGGGCTGATCGGCACGACCTTGGCGCCGAGGCGGGCGGCCTCAAGCGTGCGGGGATGCGGCCGGGTGCGGGCGGCGACGAAGATCGTCGCGCGCTTGCCGAGGCGTCGGGCGACCGTTGCGATCGCGGTCTGTGCGCCGCCTTCCGGCGGGCTGGCATAGACCGCCTCCTGCACTCCATCGAAGACCTGGGCGATGAAGCGGGCCTTGGTGCCGCCGGGGAAAAGATCATCACGGACAACGGCGATTCCGTGGTGCATTTCGAGGATCGGGGCAGTCATTGGTCGTCCTCCGGATCGGCTTCGTCGTCGGTGTCCGGCCCATCGATCTCGCCGAACTCCACCGGCCCGCAGGCCTCGGTCGCCTTGCGGGGATCGCCCTTGCAGAATACCAGCACGTTCTGGTGCGTCCGGCCGAGCTTGCGGGCGGCGGTGAACTGGCGACCGACACGGATCGGCAGGGAACCCACGGCGGTGACGAGGATCGCGTCGTTGTAGAAGCGGGCACCGGCGGCCTCAAAGGCTTCGACCGTCAGGCCCGGCAGGTTGACGAAGAAGCCGTCAGCATCGCGGACATCGCCGATGACCCAGACGGCGAAGCGGTTCGGCCGGAGGCGGGCGACGGCCTGGGCGATGATCTCGCCCAGGGCCGTCAGGAAGTCGGCCAGGGGCATGGTTGAAAGGTCCGAGGGGTCATCGGAATAGCGTTCGAGGTTCCAGTAGGGCGGGCAGCTGAACACCAAATCGGCCTCGATGCCAGCCGCCAGCCGGGCGAGATCACGGCTATCCCCGGCGATCCAGCGAGGCGCCGGGTCGCCCGCCAGATCGGCCTGCGCCAGGTTCGCGGCCACCTGTTCGGCGCGGAGTTCGATCCCGACGTAAGGCCGCCCAAGGCGGGCCGCGACGATGCCGCGGACGGAACCGCCCGCGAAGGGGTCCAGGACGGTGCCACCCGGCGGGCAGAACCAGCGATAGGCGATTTCGCAGAGGACCGGATCGAAGATCGACGTGCCCGAGGCGGTGGGAGCATCCGAGGCGGCGTAATGGTTGGCAAGGAATTCTTCGGTCGTCAGTTCCCGGCCAAGTTCGGCCTCCTTGGTGCGCTTCTTGGCGTAGAAGGATGGATCGCCCGAGGTGTGCGAGGGCATCAGCACCCCGCCATTGTGCGGGGCGGACTGCCCAGCCCCGACCACATGCTCGCCGCGCATCAGGTCTTGCCCGAAAGTGCGGGCGGGGCCCTTAGCCATGGGCGGCCTCCTTCCGGGTGCGCTTGCCCTCTTTGTGGCGATAGTGGTCGATGTCCTTGTGGATCGGGGCGGGGTCGGCGGAGCCCATGCCGGGGACGGCGAGGAAGGATTTCTCGCCCGACCAGCCGCGATCGAGGGGACGGGGCGTGCCGCCGGGGGCAGCGCCACGGCCGAGTTCAGATCGGACACCCAGATCCAGCCAAGCGCGCTTGCGATCCTGCCACCAGCCCTTGCGGGCCTCAAAGACCGAGAAGGGCGGGATGCCGAAGCGTTCGGCGAGGTTCGCCGAGGGGGCCGGGGCCGCCGCGCCACCGCCGGTGCTTTCGCCCTGGGCGTCTCCCTCACCGCCGCCCATGCCAAAGCCTTCAAACCCGGCCATGATCTCGTCCAGTTCGGCCTCATCGAAGCCGATCAGGTCCAGATCGAAATCCGCCTCGCGCAGCGCCGCCAGTTCCGACCGCAGGAGATCGTCGTCCCATCCGGCGTTTTCGGCGATGCGGTTGTCGGCGATCACCAGTGCCCGGCGCTGGGGCTCGGTCAGATGGTCCAGCACGATCACTGGCACTTCGGTTAGGCCCAGCGCCTTCGCGGCCATCAAGCGGCCGTGGCCTGCGATGATCACCTCGTCCTCGCCGATCAGGATCGGGTTGGTGAAACCGAACTCGGCGATCGAGGCCGCGATCTGGGCGATCTGATCTTCGCTGTGGGTTCGGGCATTGCGGATGTAGGGAACCAGTCGGTCAACCGGGAGCATGTCGATCTGAAGCACGGGGAAGGGCCTTTCGGATGGGGTTGGCCGAGGGCTGCGGCCTTAGGTGCGCACCCGCGCACCCAAAGCGCGCACCCAAGGCGCGGACCCAGATTTTTGTTCTGTCACTAGCGGTTAGACGCGTCTAGGCCCCCCGCATACGCCTCCCTTCCGGGAGAACCTAAGGCGGGGGGGCTGCCGGGAGCGGCGGCGGGAGCAGGGGTGAGGGCTTGGAGTGAAGCGATCCGTCGCCTGCACCCTTCGCCATCTTGCCTTCTTTATGCGTCAAAACCCGGGAAAGTGTCGCGCCCGAAGTTCGACGGATCGAGCGGGTTGTCCTCGGTGTCCGCAGCGCTTTCGCGCGGTTGATTGCGGGCGGTTGCGGTGAGGGGTTTTGCGCCCTTGCCTTTGCTCTTTGATTTGTCGAGCTTTTCCAGCTTCTTCGAGATGGTCAGAAGAGCGGCCACCCAGCGGCGCCAGGCGGTGGATCGCACTACACCAGCCCTGATGCAGACCTGCCGCCAGCGGGCACCTTCGGCCCTGAGCCAGATGATCCGGGCGTCCTCGGGGTTCAGCATCAGGAGCCAGTCGAAGCATTCCTCCATCCGGCTGATGGCCGCCGCGCTGGGGATCACGCGCATCGGGCGCTCGGGTGTGTAGCCGTAGGCGTGGCGGGCGTCGTGCACCACCGGCGGCCAGGAATTGCCATAGCCGCGGGGGCGGTCTTTCTCGGGCAGGTTCCTGAGGGTGTAGGCGGCTTCCTCGAGGCGATCCTCGATCTCGCGGGGCGTCAGGCGCAATGGGGGGCTCCTTCGGGGCTAGTAGATTTGGCGGGCGCGCAGGGTGGCCTCGGTGACAAGGCCCGCCCGCAGCAGGGCGTCACGGGTAGTGTTGGTGAAGGCGCTGGGCGGCACGTAGCTGCCGGAGTTGATCCAAGCGGCGAGGCGCAGCAGGTGTTCGGGAATGCCGCCCGGCGTGCCGGACGCCACGGCTGGGACGCCAAGCGCGACAGAAGGGCCAGCGCCAGCTTCGCCAGCCCCTCGCGCCTTTGCCCCCTGGGCGATCCGCTTGGCATGGCGCGCCGCGATCGCCTGGCTGAAGTAATCCCACGTCCGGATCGGGCTGCCTCGTGGCCTGGCCGTCCGGTCGGCGATCACCGGCAGCACGTCGAGGTCGAGGTCGTAGCCCGCTTTCAGCCATGCGCCGATCGTGGCCGTGGTGGCGGTGATCGCCGCCCTGGCCGCCGGGGTCATCCCCTCGCCGCAAGCGGCAAGGCAGGCGGCCTCGGCTGCGTCCAGATCGGGGCCCTCGTCGCCTGCCGAAACCTCGACCCGGCCCTCGCGCGTCGCGCCCGCGTCAAGCGCGGTAGTAATTACTGGTTCTTTACTTACAGGGTTAGTGTCCAGATTCTGGACACGGCTTTTCGCCAAATCTGGACACGGCTCCGGGGTCGACCCATGTCCAGAATCTGGACATGGCTTGAGGGCGAATTCCTCCTCGAAGCCGAGGAAGTACCGAGTCGTCCGCTGGCGTTTTGTGTCATCGTCGAGGCGCCGTTCGCGGCGGATCAGCCCGGCTAGTTCCAGCTTGTCGAGGTGGGTGTTGAGGCTGGCCCGCGAGATTTCGGCATCGGCCGCCAACTGGTCCTGCGATGGGAAGCACCCATAATCCGGGTTGTGCCGATCGCAGAGATGCCAGAGGACGAGCTTGGTCGCAGGCGCCAGCCCGCGCTGCTGGATCGCCCAGTTGGTGGCACGATGGCTCATAGCGCGGCCGTCACCGTCAGCCGCTTCACGATCGCCTCCATCAGCGCGATCCGCAGATGCGCATCGTCCTGGCGCATCTTTCCGGCCCGAACCCGCGCCCAGTAGAACTGGCGCCGCAGGTCAAGTTCGCGCTGGGCTTCGGCGATCAGGGCAGAGACTGGGAAGCGGCCTTCGGGGGTGATTTTGGTCATCGGCGCCCCCATCTCAGCGCCGCCCGGCCACGGCCTTGTGCTGGCCGGTCTTGCGGGCTTCCTGCTCCTTCAGCCAGTCGCGGACAGCCTCCTTCCGGTAGAGCACTTTGCGGCCGACGCGGACGCAGGGCGGCCCCACGCGCCGGGTCTCCCAGCGCTGCAACGTGTCGACGGAAAGGGCGAGCTGCCGGGCCAATTCCGCTCGGTCAAGCCAGCCATCCAGCAGCGCCGGATCGGCGCCCGCGTCCTTCAAGGGATTGGTATCCATGAGTTTCTCCTCGCGCCGCCGCCCCGGGGATCGGGGCCGGTCATCGGCCAGGAGAGGCAAGCACACGGCAGGGACCGGCGAAGAGGCGGAAACCGGCGGAAAGGAAAAGGGAATTACGCCGGTCACGCTGGACCGTAGTTCAACCGGCAAAACGCGTGCTGCAACCGGCTTGATTGGCGACGGGTTTATGACAATCTGAAGGAGAGCAGTTCACAACAGATTCGCCACAACGTCGCCGCGCCCCGAAGGGCGAGGTGCACGGCCCCTGTGCGTTCAGGGGCTGGAGAAAGGAGGGCGGTGACGGGAGGCAGGTGATGGGGTTTCCGCCCAGGGATTTCTATTCTGTTGGCGATTTGTCCGTGCGCTGGGAGGTCGCTCCGCTCCAGATCATCGAATGGGCCATGAACGGCCGGATCGAACTGATCGTGGCGCTGCCACATGCTGAATTCGAAGGCGGCGAGGAGGCCGATTACGCGGCCATTCGCGCCGGGCACGCCCGTCCGCTGTTCCGCTCCTATGGCGATGCCGAACGGCACGTGTTCATCCGGCGGGCTCGCCCTCCCAGTTGCAGCAAGATGCTGGCGATCGTCTCCCCGCCAGACGGCGTGAAAATCATGGCGGCCGATGTGCTTGTCGCGACCGCGGAGGTGGAGCGGTTCGAAGACGAGAATGGCCTTGTCCGTCGAGTCGTGTCCGGCCCGGGGGCACAAACCCGATACGACTGGGACGGGTTCTACTGCGAGATCATCTGCCGGATGCATGACAAGGGCCTTCCTGAGAAGCAGAAGGAGCTGATCGACGACATGGTCGAATGGTTCCTCGACCGGTCGGTCAACGGGGATGCACCTGATCCTTCGACAATCCGCAAGAAGATCAGAGGCTTCTGGGGCAGGCTTCGCCCCGAATAGCCAGCACCCCGCCCAGCGCCGACCTGACCGGCGTAATTGCCCAGACCTTTCCGCCGGTTTCCGCCTCTGCGCCGGTTGACCCCGAATGAGACATTGCTCCGCGCCGCGGGTCGTCGCTGACTGCGGGTGAAAGGAGCGTCACATGAAGGCAAAACTCTCAGAACGCGTTGTAAAGGCTGCCGAAATCGGTAGCCGCAAATACGTCCTCTTCGATGAGGATACCCCCGGTTTCGGGCTCTGCGTCTATACCACCGGGCGCAAGGGCTTCGTCCTGATCTACCGCATCGCGGGCCAGCAGAAGCGCTTCACGATCGGGGTTTGGCCGACATGGTCGGTCTCGGCCGCCCGAGATGAAGCGAAGCGCCTGATCCGCGAAATCGATCGCGGGGAAGACCCGCTCGACACCCGCAAGGCTGCCCGCGGCGCGCCGACGGTCAAGGAACTGGCCGAGCGGTTCATCGAAGAACATCTGCCGAAGCTGGCCAAGACCAACGCTTCGGACCAGAAGAGCATGCTTGAAAAGCTGGTTCTGCCGGAATGGAAGAACCGCAAGGTGGCGGACATCACGCCCACCGATGTCGATCGCCTCCTGACCAAGATCGCGGCCGGGCGGGCCCGGCCGTCGAAGAAGAAACCCACCCAGAAACGGCGCAAAAAACTGGCCCCGCCCAAGCCTACGCCGGTGAGGGCAAACCGGGCTGGGGAGATGCTGCGCAAGATGTTCAATCTGGCCATGCTATGGAAGATGCGCACCGACAACCCGGCCTTCGGGTTCCGCCGCCGCCCCGAGGTGGCCCGCGATCGGTTCCTCTCCTTCGAAGAAATCGAACGCCTGGCGAACGCCCTGGCCGTCGACGAAGACCAGCGCGCCGCCAGCATCATTCGCCTCTGCATGCTGACCGGCGCACGGCTGGGCGAGGTCCGGACGGCCACCTTCGACCAGTTCAATCTCGATCTGGCCATCTGGACCAAGCAGGCCGCCTACACCAAGCAGCGCCGCATCCACCGCGTGCCGATCTCGCACGAGGCCGTCGCGCTGATCCGGCTGCGGCGCGACATCGTCCCCAAGGGTTGCCCGTTCCTGTTCCCCGGCGACGTGCCTGACCAGCCGGTCGGCGATCCCAAGCGTTTCTGGCCGAAGATGCAAAAGGTCGCCCAGATCCCCGACGTCCGCATCCACGACCTGCGCCACACCTTCGCCTCCCTGTTGGTCTCCGGCGGCGCCTCGCTAGAAATGATCGGCCGCCTCCTGGGCCACACCCAGATCGGCACGACGCAACGCTACGCCCACCTGATCGACGCGCCCCTGCGGGCCGGGGTCAACGCCGTGGGCGAGATGCTGAAGCCGAGGCTTAGGGTGGTGGGGGAGTAAAGAGCAGCACCGTCATTGACGGGAAACATACCACCATAACGCGACTGGCGACGCCTTTGTGCGTTGCCGCGCGGTCTGAACTCCGCTTATGCTAGCGTATCAAGGCACTTATCCGATTTACCGCTGTAACGGTGCGTCGCGCTGCGAGGACAGGACCGCATGGAGAAGCGATCGCTCAGTGAGCGTGACATTTGCACAAAGTTCATTACGCCCGCCCTGCGCAATGCTGGATGGGATGAAATCACGCAAATCCGAGAAGAGGTCAGCTTTACCAAGGGGCGCATTATTGTTCGGGGCAAACTGGTAAGCCGCGGAAAGGGAAAGCGCGCCGATTATATTCTGTCGGTAAAGCCGAACATTCCGATTGCAATCATTGAAGCCAAAGAGAACTCCTTGCCTGTTGCAGCGGGGATGCAGCAAGGGCTTGAGTATGCTGAGACCTTGGGAATTCCGTTTGTGTTCTCATCGAACGGTGACGGTTTCGTGTTTCATGACCGCACGGGGCTGAGCCCAGCGCCCGAAACGACGCTCGCGCTGGATGAATTCCCTTCACCTGCTGACCTTTGGGCGCGCTACCGGGCTTGGAAAGGGCTTTCCGACAAAGCCGCTGCGGTTACATTGCAGGACTATTTTGACGACGGTAGCGGGAAGTCTCCACGCTATTATCAGGTCAACGCTGTGAATGCGGCGATCGAAGCCATTGCCAAAGGACAAGATCGGGTCTTGTTGGTCATGGCGACAGGCACAGGCAAAACCTATACGGCGTTCCAAATCATTTGGCGGCTTTGGAAGGCTGGCCAGAAGAAGCGTATCCTGTTTCTGGCCGATCGAAACGTGCTGATCGACCAAACGATGGTTAACGATTTTCGGCCGTTCGCAGGCAGCATGGCGAAGCTGTCCACCCAGTCAAAGACCATTGAGCGGGCGGATGGCACCCTCACCGATCTGACGCTGGCCCTGGACAAAAAACGCCGGATCGACACGTCCTATGAAATCTATCTGGGCCTCTATCAAGCGATCACAGGCCCGGATGAAAGCCAGAAGCTTTACAAGGAGTTTTCGCCGGACTTCTTCGATCTCATAGTCATCGACGAGTGCCACCGAGGCAGCGCCGCAGATGACTCTGCCTGGCGCGAAATCCTTGATCACTTTTCCGCAGCGACTCAGATCGGTCTGACTGCCACGCCCAAGGAAACCGAGTATGCCTCGAACATCGACTACTTCGGGGCGCCGGTTTACAGCTATTCCCTGAAGCAGGGCATCCGAGATGGCTTCCTTGCCCCATACAAGGTGATCAAAGTTCATATCGATCGCGACGTTCAGGGTTATCGCCCGGTTCAAGGGCAACTGGACCGTGACGGCGAAGAGGTCGAAGATCGCATCTACAACACCAAGGACTTCGATCGCACGCTGGTGCTTGACGACCGCACCAAGCTTGTCGCCCAGAAGGTCACCGATTTCCTGAAGCAGAGCGGCGACCGGATGGCGAAGACGATCGTCTTTTGTGTCGATCAGGAACACGCGGCCCGCATGCGCCAGGCGCTGATCAACGAAAACGCTGATCTCGTGGCCCAAAACCATCGCTACGTCATGCGGATCACGGGGAATGACAAGGAGGGCCTCGATCAGCTTGGCAACTTCATTGATCCCGAAGCTGCCTATCCAGTCGTCGTGACCACCTCGCGCCTTTTGTCGACCGGCGTCGATGCCCAGACCTGCCGCCTGATCGTCCTTGACCGCGAAGTCGGCTCGATGACTGAGTTCAAGCAGATCGTCGGCCGCGGCACCCGGGTGCATGAAGACACCCAGAAGCTCTATTTCACCTTGATGGATTTCCGCGGTTCGACCAGCCATTTCGCTGACCCGGAGTTTGATGGCGAGCCGGTGCAAATCTACCAGCCCGGCCGGGATGATCCGATTACCCCGCCGGACGATGCGCCTCAGACGGGTGATGATGGTGAACCCCTGTCGCCCGAACCCGGCACTGACGAGACTGTTCTGATCGATCCGGTCGATCCGATGGCTGGCGCCGGGCCGATGGGCAATCCTATCCGCAAGGTCTATGTGGACGGGGTAGGGGCTCAGATCGTGGCTGAACGGGTCGAATACCTTGATGAAAGCGGCAAGCTGGTCACGGAGTCCTTGCGCGACTACACACGCAAGGCTTTGCAGAAGCAGTTCTCAAGCCTTGACGCCTTCCTCAAGCGCTGGAACAGCGAACAGCGCAAAGAGGCGGTGGTCGAGGAACTGGAAGCCGAAGGTCTGCCGCTGGATATGATCGCGGCCGAGCTTGGCCGTGACCTCGATCCCTTCGACTTGATCTGCCACATCGCCTTTGACGCCAAACCGTTGACCCGGCAGGAACGGGCCGAGAATGTCAAGAAGCGCGATGTCTTCACCAAGTTCGGCCCCCAGGCGCGTGCCGTTCTGGAAGCGCTTCTGGCCAAGTACGCCGATGAAGGGGTGATGAATCTCGATGACCCCGGCGTGCTGAAAATCGCGCCCTTCAGCGGGATGGGAAGTGTTGTCGAACTCATCCGCGCCTTTGGGGGAAAACCCGGGTTCGAACAGGCCGTGCGCGACCTGCAATCTGCCATCTACGAGGAAAGTGCGTGAAAAAGGTTACCCCAGAGCAGTCAATTCGTGTTCCGGTTAAACTCGTCGATGGCGAGTGGGAGTTTGCCTACGGAGGCAAGGTTCCCGTCGGAAACGGTACCGAGGGTGAACTTATTGTCCCTGCGAAGGCAATCGTTGATCCCAAGTTTCTCGAAAGAATGAAGACAAAGGCAAGTATAAGGATTCTAGAGGAGGGAGCCGAGCTTCTCGCCTATGTGGTCACGAAGGATGACAAAGGCATATCGGAAAAATCGAAAGTACACCTCATCCCGTGGAATGCAATGCGTGATTCAATTGCAACTGAGTTCATTGATAATTGGAGTGCGGGTCAGCCTTCTTTCGTAAAGGTGGCTATTGGAAATCCGACAGACAGGCATAAAGCAAAGTTTGAAACTCAGTCGGGTGGCTTGTGGTTGCTCATTGAGGGGCGCGAGTCTGCTGGCCTACAGTCGTCACAGATATCGCTGCCAGATGGCATCACTGACGAAGCAGCAATAAGCCTCAACCACGCCTTTACGCTACTTTCTGAAGTCTTTGAGCCTTGGCGCAAAGCCCATACAGGAAACGTCTATCAACGGTACCTCTATAAAGAAAAGAATGACCGTTGGTACCCGCTTGAGCTCTTGCGAAACGGTGCAATCGCTGGTCAGGAGCAGGCCATAGCCTACAGCCTCTGGCAAGACTTCCTGGCGAAGATCGCCGCAAACAAGAACATCTGAAAGACCAAGAATGTCCGTCCGCACCCTCGTCAAATCCATCCAGGACATCATGCGCAAGGACACCGGCGTCGACGGTGACGCCCAGCGCATCAGCCAACTGTGCTGGATGTTCTTCCTCAAGATCATCGACGATCAGGATCAGGAACTGGAACTCACCAAGGACGCCTACACCTCGCCCATCCCGGCCGATCTGCAGTGGCGCGCCTGGGCGGCCGATCCCGAAGGCATCACGGGCGAGGCGCTGCTCGACTTCGTCAACCTCACCCTCTTCCCGCGCCTCAAGGCCCTGCCCGCAGCCGCGGGCCCCCGCGCCAAGGTTGTCCGTGACGTGTTCGAAGACGCCTACAACTACATGAAATCCGGCCAGCTCATGCGGCAGATGATCAACAAGATCAACGAGGTGGATTTCAACAACCTGACAGAACGCCAGCACTTCGGCGACATCTACGAACAGATCCTGAACGACCTGCAGAACGCCGGAAACGCAGGCGAATACTACACTCCGCGCGCTGTGACCGCTTTCATGGTCCAGCAGATTGACCCCAAGCCGGGCGAGATCATCTTCGACCCCGCCTGCGGCACCGGCGGCTTCTTGACCTGCGCCATGCGCCATATGCGCGACACCTACGTCAAGCGGCCCGAACATGAGGCGCTTATGCAGGCCTCCCTTCGCGCGGTGGAAAAGAAACCGCTGCCCCACATGCTCTGCGTCACCAACATGCTCCTTAACGGGGTGGAGGAGCCGAACTTCGTCCGCCACGACAACACCCTTGCCCGCCCGCTGGTCAGCTGGACCAAGGATGAACGCGTCGACATCGTCCTGACCAACCCGCCCTTTGGCGGGAAAGAGGAAGACGGGATCGAAGGTAACTTCCCCACCTTCCGCACCCGCGAAACCGCCGATCTGTTCCTTGCCCTAATCATCCGCCTGCTGAAACCCGGTGGCCGCGCCGCCGTGGTGCTGCCCGACGGGTCGCTCTTCGGCGAGGGGATCAAGACCCGGCTGAAAGAACACCTGATGGAGGAGTGCAACCTGCACACCATCGTGCGGCTGCCGAACTCGGTCTTCAAACCCTATGCCTCCATCGGCACCAACCTGCTGTTCTTTGAAAAGGGCCAGCCCACGCAGGATATCTGGTATTGGGAACACCGCGTGCCCGAGGGGCAGAAAGCCTATTCGATGACCAAGCCGATCCGGCTGGAGCATCTGGCCGATTGCGCCGCATGGTGGGGCGGGGCTGCGCGGGCTGGGCGCGAGGAAGGCCCGCAGGCGTGGAAGGTCTCCGCCGCCGACATCAAGGCCCGTGGCTATAACCTCGACATCAAGAACCCCCATACGGTGGCCGATGACCATGGCGACCCCGAAACCCTGCTGGCCGATCTGGACGCGGCCGAGGCGCAGGTCCACGCCTTGCGCGATCAGTTGAAGGCGATCCTGACTGAGGCGCTCTCGCGATGAAGGACGGAACTTTCACCGCCGACCGCCTGCTGGCGCTGTATGACCGCGTGGCCGAGGCCGAGGACGCCATCCCCCGCCTGCGTCGCTTTGTGCTGGATCTGGCCGTGCGCGGGAAGCTGGTGGAACAGGACCCGAGCGACGAACCGGCGGCAGAGTTGCTGAAGCGGATCGCGAAAGAAAAGGCGCGGTTGGTGAAGGCGGGAGAGATCAGGAAGCCGAAACCTTTCGATCCTATCGACGAGCCGCCCTTCGCTGTCCCCGCCAATTGGGCATGGTCGCGTATGCGCGAGGTGACAGCGGATCGGGGTCAAATGATTCCCAACACCCGTTTCACCTACATCGACGTTTCGGCGATCAACAAGGAAGCGGGCGTTATTGAGGCGCCAACGGTGCTTGAGCCCGCCGAGGCCCCCAGCCGAGCGCGGAAGATCGTGCGTAAGGGCGACGTGATCTACTCCTGCGTCCGGCCCTATTTGCTAAACGTCGCGGTCGTTGAGGACGAAATCGAACCCGCGCCAATCGCAAGCACGGCATTTGCGATCATCAACGGGCTGGGGCTGATCCTGCCGCGCTACATCTGGATCGTGCTGCGTTCGCCGTTCATGGTTGCAGCGGTGGAAGAAACCCAACGCGGCCAAGCCTATCCTGCGATCAACGATTCAGACTTCGCGGTTCTACCGTTTCCCCTCCCACCCCTCGCTGAGCAGCAGCGGATCGTGGCCAAGGTGGATGAACTCATGGCGCTGTGTGACAGGCTCGAGGGCGCGCGGGCGGGGCGAGAGGCGGTGCGGGATCGGCTGACCGCCGCCACCCTTACCCGCCTGACCGCCCCCGAGACCGACGCCGAAACTTTCCCCACCCACGCCCGCTTTGCCCTGCAAACCCTCCCCACCCTCACCACCCGCCCAGACCAGATCAAAACCCTGCGCCAAACCATCCTGAACCTCGCCGTGCGCGGGAAGCTGGTGAAGCAAGACCCATCCGACGAACCGGCGGCAGCTACCCTAAGGAAGATCGCTGATCAAAAGCGACAACTCATTCGAACAAAGAAGCTCAAAGGTAACATCCCGATAACCAACTCTATTTCGTACCGCGAAGCTGTGGACATACCGCTCGGGTGGAGTTGGGCATCGTGTGATGAGCTCTTTTTTGTAACAAAGCTGGCTGGCTTCGAATACACAAAGTATTTCGATCTCAAGGACGAGGGCGAGGTGCCAGTCCTGCGGGCACAGAATGTTCGTCCTTGGGTTATCGCAGAACACAATTTGAAATACATGCCACTTGCGACTTCAATTGCGCTTGAAAGAAGCGCGATTACAAAGCGGAGCCTCTTGATCACATTCATCGGAGCGGGCATTGGGGACGTCGCATTAATTGAGCCCACGAGGCGATGGCATCTTGCCCCGAATGTTGCGAAAGCTGAACTGTTTGAGGGCTGTGACGACCTCTTTTGCCTAGAATATGCGGTGTTGTTCTTTAACTCGCCGGTTGGTCGAGATGAGGTCTTCAAACATGTTAAAACTACGGCGCAGCCTAGTCTTTCGATGGGTACAATAAGGGACATGGATGTTCTCGTTCCACCCCTCGCCGAACAACACCGCATCGTGGCCAAGGTCGATGCCCTGATGGCGCTCTGCGATCAGCTGGAAGCCAGCCTCACCACCGCCACCACCACCCGCTCCCGCCTCCTCGAAGCCCTGTTGCACGATGCGCTGCGCGGGGCGCCGGGCGATCAAGCCGAGGCCGCCGCATGACCGAGCCACGCGTGTTCAACGTCTATTGTGACGAAAGCTGCCATCTGGAGAACGATGGTATCCGGGCCATGGCCTGGGGTGCGCTCTACGCCCGGGAAACCGAGGTTCGATCGATTGCCGAGGCGATCCGCGCCCTGAAGGTGCAGCACGGGCTAAGCCCGACGATGGAGGCCAAGTGGACCAAGGTCTCTCCGGCCAAGGTCGGCTTTTATCTTGCGCTAGTTGATCTGTTCCTTGCCGACGACCGGCTGCGCTTTCGCGGGCTGGTCGTGCCGGACAAGGCGAAGATCAATCACGCCCAGTTCGACCAGACGCATGACGACTGGTACTACAAGATGTACTTCCTGATGCTGCGCCCCATCTTCTGCGCGCCGCATCGCTATCGCATCTACATGGACGTCAAGGACACGCGTGGCGGCCCGAAGACGCGCAAGCTGCATCAGGTCGTGGCAAACGACCTTTACGACTTCAATATGGAGTCCGTGCAGCGTGTGCAGCAGATCCGCTCGCATGAAAGCGAACTGTTACAGCTGACGGACATCCTGATCGGGGCCCTGACCTATGCGAACCGGGGGCTTGTCACCAGTGCGGCCAAGGTCGCCATCATCACACGGCTGCAGGAACGGCTGGGGCGGGGCGTGCTGACACGCACCTCCACCTTCTCGGCCACAAAGTTCAATCTGCTGGTCTGGCAGTCGCGTGGGGCTGTCGAATGAACCCACCGGATTTGCTCCGGTTCGCTGATTTTGGCGGTGACTGGGCCGCCTATGAGGCGGAACTGAACCGGGTGTTCCTGGACGAGATTGCCCGCGCCGGTCTGGTGTTCCGTGGTGAGGCCGTGAACTGCCGCCGCCATGCCGAAGTTGCCGGGCGCTGGGCGTCATACTGGCACTTGGTGCAAGAGGGGCGAGTCGAGGATGACCGGACGCCGGACCTGCGTCGCTGTGAGCGACTGCGTTGGGTGCCATGGGTGATCAAGAACGCGGTGGCGCATCCCGAAATCGATGAGTGGCAGAACACCCGGGGAACCGAAGTGAATACGCTGCTGTGGTACCGCGAGGAATACCTTGTGATCCTCGGGCAGCGGAGCAGCTACTGGTTGTTGCGAAGCGCCTATTGCACGGAGAAAAGCGGCCGCATCGCTCAGTTGCGGAAGGAACGTGATGCCTCCAATCGCCGCTGACTGCGCCATCGCCAGAAATTCTGAAGCCGCCCGGGTTAACCAAGGCGGCCTCGAATGCTCATCCTACACATGGCAGGTGGGACGCGCTACATATGGCGTCAGAATCTCTGCTTGTCAAGAAGATT
Organism: Gemmobacter denitrificans; assembly: GCF_036964905.1. Taxonomy (NCBI): domain Bacteria; kingdom Pseudomonadati; phylum Pseudomonadota; class Alphaproteobacteria; order Rhodobacterales; family Paracoccaceae; genus Gemmobacter; species Gemmobacter denitrificans. The sequence continues at coordinate 64,140 of NZ_JBALHR010000013.1, read as the reverse complement.
CAGGCTTGACAAGCCTGTTTCAGGGGTGTCGCGATGCGGCGAATTCTATTATTAACAATGGGTTAAGGGGTCATCTTGGGGAGATCGGAAACCATCTGACCCGCGATGGCGAAGGCGAAACAAATGAGTGATATCAAGCTGTTCCGCATAGCCTCCGGTGCCATTACTGAACTGGCTGGAACGACCGACACGGTCGAGAAATCCGTGCAAGTCCTGTTCGAGAAGAACCTCGAGGCGCTGCTGGGTGTCCGCTTCTTAGCCACTGAGTACACGACCACCCATGGCGGCCGGATCGACACGCTGGGCCTGGACGAGAACGGCTGCCCGGTGATCCTCGAGTACAAGCGGGCCAGCAACGAGAACGTCATCAACCAGGGGCTCTTCTACCTTGATTGGCTGATGGACCACCGCAAGGATTTCCAGTGGCTGGTGATGGAGAAACTCGGCAAGGCCGCCGCCGATGGTGTCGACTGGTCCGCACCGCGCCTGATCTGCATCGCGGGCGATTTCAATCGGTATGACGACCATGCCGTGAAGCAGATGCAGCGGAACATCGAACTGATCCGCTACCGGCGCTTCGGGCCTGAGCTTCTGATGCTCGACCTTGTGGCAGCGACCTCGACCAAGGGCGTGTTTATCGACACTAAAGGCAGTGTGACGGATGGCGGGGCAGGGGGCGGCAACAAGTACAAGACGATTGGCACCGTCCTGCAGGAACTTGATCCCGGGATGTTGGACCGTTTTGAGGCCTTGCGCGCCTACATGATGGCACTGGGCGACGATGTGCAGGAGACGAGGTTACGCTTCTACATCGCGTTCAAGCGGATCAAGAACTTCGCCTGCGTCGAGTTCCGCCCAACGACCTCCAAGATTCTGATGTTCGTGAAAATTGACCCGTCGACGGTTCAGCTTGAGCCGAGCTTTACCCGCGACGTCTCCAACCTTGGCCACTTCGGCACCGGCGACCTTGAGATCACGCTGTCGAAGGCCGAGGATCTAGAGAAGGCGAAGCCGCTAATAGAACTCAGCTACGGCGCGTCATGAACTCGACACCAAACCTTAGGCTACCCACGGCAGAGGGAGTAAGCTATCCCTTGTTGCGGTCAAGTCAAGCAGACAGGCAGTTGACAAGACGAACGATAGCCAAAAAGCCAAAATCGACTTGATTGACGAGTGATCTGATACTGACAGGGGGCAAAATGAAAGTAAACGCGATCAACAGCTGGCGGCACCTTACCACAGTAAGCATACTTATTGTTGCGCTTTTAATTGGTCTACTTGCGCACTTTAATTCAAGCCAGATTGGAGAGAAGCTCTCAAGTCTATTGCTGTTTCTTGCTGGAACGATCTGCAGTGCTGTCATTACCTATATCTACTCCGGTGGTGACAAAACAATCCACTTGACTTACGATCGATTGATGCAGTTGGTCTCGGGTGCTGAGCTAGCGGGTTTGGATCGCGTTGAAAGCACACTGAAGTACGGCACAAAAGCAGAGAAGGCCTGCGAACTCGCAAAGACTTCAATTGACTTTATTGGGGTTGGTGGGACGAAATTTCTTCCGCAGATTCTAGATGAAAGCAGTAAGCTCGGCCGGAAGATTGCTGCGGGTGAAGTCAAGGTCAGAATAATGCTGCTTGATCCGGCGGGTACGCAGATTTCGAATTGGACGAAGAGTTCGTCGAAGCAAGAGCGTGTCAAGTCCGACATTGGAAGTTCGATTGAAATACTTAGGCCCAGGCTGAGTGATACCCTGCAGGCAAGAGTCTATGACTTCTTGCCTCCTCTGAGAATGCTAATAATTGATGGAAATCAAGTTTACATAAGCAGATATGATCCGGCTAGCGACACAGGATGGGACGCACCTCAGCTCTGTTTCAGCAATCGGGAGAGTACTGATAGTGCTGAGTTCTCGGTTGCCTTTAGAAACCTTTACTCACTTCTTTGGTCCAATGGGAAGGCAGCATGAGTGCGGTCGAGGTAAGCCAATCGGAGGGTAGAATAAAGTATGGGATTGCTCATGGTCGCTTCCAGCCTCTGCATAAGGAGCATCTGTCATACCTACTTGCGGCTCGTGAAAATTGCCAACACTTGATTGTGGCTATAACAAATCCGTTTGCGCCGCCCGATGATACATTTTCTGAAAGTGACCATCGAAATCGATCGGATGCCAATCCGTTCAATTACTTCATTAGGTCGCAGATAATTTCTAGGGCGCTGTTGGACGCTGGAGTTTCTTCAACAGACTTCAGCATAGTGCCATTCGAGCTTACAAGGCCTCAAGATTGGAAGTATGTTCTTCCCAAGGCTAGTGACTGTGTATTTTGGGTTCGAGTCTTCTCGTCGTGGGAGGAACGAAAAATGTCACTCTTCTCGACGCACGGCTATCGTGTCGAAGTCATTAATCGGGGCATGATCAAGGGGATGACCGCTTCTGAAGTCAGAGATCGTTTGCGAGCACAGAGGGACATCTCAGAACTTGTCCCAAGTGCTACAATTGATGTCCTGCAAGAGATCTACGGTTCGGAGCTAAGCTATGCTGTCTGACACTCAGATTCTTGATGAGATAGCGGCTGGTAGTGTTGGAATTTCTCCTTTCAATCGGGAGAATCTACGCCCGAGTTCCTATACACTTACTCTTTCATCCAAGATTCTCGTACCAGCCTATGCCTCTGGCCCAGTTGATCTGCGCGATCAGTCTACCTACCCGAGCTTTTCACAAGAGAGCTTAGGCGACGAAGGGTTTGTTCTAGAGCCCGGGGCGTTTGTTTTGGCTGGATCGAATGAAAAGATTTCGCTGTCCCGCTCAATCTCTGCCACTCTTCGAAATTTAACTGGCCTCTCTCGCCTTGGCATTTCTACAGAGATCGCTTCACTGGTCAGCCCGGGTTTTGGGGAAAGATCAGCGAAGAACATTACGCTAGAGCTTAAAAACTTCTCGCCGTTTGCGGTTAGAATTTTTAGCGGAATGCGGGCCTGCCATATGATCTTCTTCAAGATGTCCAAGGAGGCTCAGCTTGGTTATGATGTGGACGTCGGAGTACACGATTCTATTGATGCGCCCGCTGTTTCGAAGTTCTGGGAGTATTTTCAGTGAGTGATTCTCACGTTGATCACTTGGAGCGTTTGTGTTGCGGTTCAGTTGTTGTCTGGATTGACTGCGTCTCATCCGTTCGGTTCTTTGGCGCATCGAATTCGAAATGATAGTGCCTGCCGTACTCGGACAGCCGGGTGACTGCGATCTTAGCAGGTCAACAATAGGTCAACCTGCCGATCTACCTCGTTCTCGGTTTGGGCTACGGCCGCGTCCGCTGGCTGCGGTTGGGAGCGGCGAGGTAATCAAGCGAGATCAACGAGTTGGCGCGTAAGTTGTTGAAATCAACGAGTTCGATGTTCTCCTTTTGGTCCGCCTCATAACCTGAAGGCCGCAGGTTCAAATCCTGCCCCCGCAACCAGTTTCTACGAATAAGATCAATGCCTTACGCCCCACCATCCAGCGGGGCTTTTTGCTGTCCGAACGGCGGGTCAACAATAGGTCAACAAACGGACGAATTCCGCGTGCAAGATCAGCGGGATAGTAGACGGGCAGGACCCAGAGCGCGCGAAAACCGCAGAAGAGCGCGTCAAACAGGATCAGCCTCCTGTTCTACCGCTTCCAGCCCATCAACCCCGTCTCAGACGAAATCTTCAACTGGCTCCGTAGCCCCGATTCCACAATAGGCCGACTTCCCAGTCAGGACGCCATCCGCTCGACAACCCAGTCGGCGGCACCCAACTTCTTCCTTGCACGGACTATTCCGACCTCTCGTGGTTCTCGATAGGTCCGAATACCAAAGTCTCGAAGAAGCTTCTCAACCTCGTGGTTGTGTTTCACACGCGACAGGTCAGCTGGCGGCGCGGTCAGGTGAACATGCTTCGTTCGCGCCTCAAGACGCTGAATATCAGCCGGGCTTGGGAGTTTGCCAGCCCGATTCCACGGTGTCAGGATTGCCTGGGGGTCTGCATGCAGCATATCCGTCCAAACATTCTCATTGTGGCCAGTCTCCGACCCATGATGCGGCACCTTAAACACGCTGGCCTTTTGCTGTGGCCTGGCTGTTGAAGCCACGACAGCTGACCAACCGGCACGCGCGTCCGGCGTCTCTTCAAGATCGCCGCCAAGGAGAATGCATTCGTCCCCTATTGAGATCCAAAGGGCTATTGAATGATCGTTCTCCGCGGTGGAGACAGCCCGTCGCTTGGTCTTCCCAAACCCCGGAATAAGCTTGGCTATCTTCCCAAGACTCTCGGTAACTTGGAAGGCTGAAGGTGAAAGCGACCAGATTTCAACATGACACTGGTGGGAGACCGCATGCTTCGGAATCTGCAGCAAGCGAGTGTCTGCCAAACCCAGTCGGTTTTCCGCCCGGGTCCGCATCGTCTCGAAGACCTGCCTGAGCTCATCAACCCCAGTACCGAAGGATGATGCCAAAGGATCAGCGTGCGCAGCCAGGAAGGATAGAAACTCCGAGCCCGTGAAGGAACTTGGCACACATACAGTGGCGGCCGCACAAATCTGAACAGTGTTGGCGATACCTCGAATGTGGTCATCGTGCCAATGGGTTACCACAACCAACTTCACAGCGTGCTGTGGGTTGACGCCAATCGAATGCAAGTACTCAATAGCTGCCGGACGCGTTTGACCTTGCCTTGCTACAGAGTCTACGATGATCCAATGATCATCGCCGAGATGAACAAGGACTGACTCGCCATAGCTAGGACCGATAACTGTTACCTCAACTTCATCCAGTGCTGGTCGCGTCATTCTTGATCCACTGGATACCAGAAACAAGCGCCTTGAGCTCGTCCTCGGATTTCTTGAGGGACCTGCTAGTCCAAGCAGGAAGGCGACGAAAAACAATGCGCGAGTAGCGTTGACGGGTTCCAGACCTCGATTCTAGCCCGACCACCCAACGAAAAATTCCCCCAGGCTGAAGCAAATCCCGATCGCCGGGAGGTACGTCAGCGAGGTCAAACTCTGCGACTTCGTCATAATCGGTTTTCGCGCCCTTTATGTTACGAAGGCGAGCTGAGAACGAGGCGTCCTGAATTTCAAGAACCAACCCTTCCCATTCGAAGGTCTTGCCAGCAGAAGTCGGAATTGCCCTCCAAGCACGCAGTCCGATAGGACTTGGAGCCCTCAGGCTGCTTCCGTCCGAAAAGAAGGCGAAAGGCGTTGAAACTGGCCTAGGCGTAACCGCTGTCGCGACGGCTGCCCGACTGAAGACCCTTGTACCAGCTGAGGGTTCTGCCAGCTCCTGAAAGGCCAAACGACGAACTGCCGTCTGATTTTGCTCGTCCGTGTCCACGTCGAGGCCAGAGAATTTAAGCGCGGATGCTGTCATTCCAGATGACCCAGTACGGCAAGGATGATCTCTTCGCACCTGTCCATGCGTGGCTCAAATTCATTCTTTAGAACTTCCAATGCCGCCATGGCTCCATCCCCCTCTTTATAGCCCTTGAGTTCGAAATGATTGTTCACATGCGTTTGAATTCCAGTGTCAGCATCTATTTCGTACGCTGGCATCAGTCTCGCTTCACAGTGCCCAGACCAAGAAGCTTCGATCAACACCTCCCTCATGGAGACGTTGGTCATTCCTCCCAGCGTGACACCCTGAGAACCTTCAATTCTTTCGCCAAACGCACCCCAAGGGGCAGTCGGCGCGAAGGTTCTACCTAATTGTGTTCTTCGATCGCTACTTGGCGCTCGAAAATAGACGGTACGATTAATTCCAAACTGTGTTATCTGACTGTGCGGCAGTAAATCGCCAAAGACGCGCAATACGAAATCGAGCAAGGATATTTCAGGTGACTGTTCGGTTTGAAGGCTGAACCTATTGCGCTGGACATCCAAACGGAGCGGACCCAGCGTTACCGATGCCACCTCTGAGTGAACAACGTGCACCTCTGCGCTCTCGGCAGTCTCTTTGGAAATTACTTCGTTAACCAAGAACCACGATGGGTGGAAAATCGCAGGATTGAAGCTTCCTATGAGGACGATTGACCAGTTGTTTCGTTCGATCTCAGGCAACATAGGGTTCTTGATCCTGACCAGTAGGCTGCCGAGCATCCCTCGCAGACAACACGAAAGCGGCCGCTGCGATGCGGCCACACTCGTCTTCCCCTATACATAGACACTTGACAAGCCGTCAATCGATCGTTCGCAGGTCATGCACTCTCCTTCACCGCATACCCTGCCGCGAAGTTCACCGCTCCTTGAGCCAGCGCGAGCCCACCGGCCACAAGGGACGCCCCTACCTCGCCCCCACAGGCATCCGACAACCCCGGCAGCAAGGGCGCAATGATCGCGGCCACGATCGGGCCGAGGAGGCTCGTCCAGCCGACAGCGGCCATTTTGCGGGTGGGGCGAAGGGTGGGTTGATTGATCAGGTTCATGCTGGTCTCTCCTTGGGTGGGTTTCAGGCCCGGTTGATCCAGTTGCGCACGACGAAGCCCGGGCAGGCTTTCGCGGCGTGGTCGTTGTGACCGGTGATGCGGGTGATGGCGGTCTCGGCGCGGATGGCGTCGATCAGGCCGCGCAGGGCCCGATCCTGGGCGGCTGTGAAGTTGCGATCGAAAGGATCGGTCGCGGATGACCCAGCGCCGCCAATCAGGCAGATGTGGATCACGCCACGGTTGTGACCCTCGACCCCGGCGCCGATCTCGGTCTCGGCGCGGCCGGGCAGGATCGCACCATCGCGATCGATCAAATGGTGGTAGCCGATCTTGCGCCAGCCGCGCTCTTCGCGGTGCCAGCAGTCGATCTCCTTGCGCTTGGCGGTGAGGGGCTGGCCCCGCATCCAGTCGGGATGGGTGGCGGCGCAGTGGATGACGATCTCGTCTACGGGGTAGCGGGCGCTGCCCTGGAAGATCATCGGCCCGCCTGGCACCGCGACCGCAGGCTTCAGGTTGCGGATCGCGCCGCCTTCGGCTGCAACGGCCTTCAATGCGGCATCGGTGCGGGGGCCGAAGAGCCCGTCAATCGCGCCGGTGTAGTAGCCGAGGCGCGCCAGCGCCATTTGCAGCGCCTTTAGCGCGTCGATCTGTTCGGTCATGGGTGTGGTCCTTTCAGGCAAAGAAAAACCCCACCGGAAGGGCGGGGCGCAGGGCGGTTTTCGCGGGGTTCAACCAGCAGCGGGCGGGTCCGGCGGCGGCGATTTCGCCTCCCGGGCGGCGGCCAGTTCGGCGGCGAGAAGCGCACAGCGTTCGGAGAGGATCGCGATCTGCTGGCGCAGTTCGGCGACGTAGGCGGATGAAGCGGCAGGGGACATTGGGGCTCTTTTCAGGGTCAGAAATCGGTTTCGAGGTAGAGGCCGGTGCAATCGAACGCGACGGCCGCGGCAGTGGCGCCGTTGTTGAGGAAGAGGCGCGGGGCGAGGAAGGTCGCGGCTTGTGGCAGGTCGGTGGTGACTTCCTGTTCGAAGACAGCGCCGGTCAGCTCGTTGACGGCGCGCAGCCAGACGGAACTGCCCGCGGCGGGGCACCAAATGGTGAGGGTTATCAGCCCGGCCGTCACCACCGGGAACCCGGCGCCGAGATCCACGAGGGTTGGCGCGCCGGTCGCGTCATTGCTAACCAGCTGCCAGTTCGTATGGGTGCCGCGCTGGAAGCCGAGGCCGATGGCTTCCACCAGCGCGGAAAGAGTCGTCGTGACCGCCAAGGCCGCGACCGATGACAATAGACCGAAGAAGCCCATTCCGGTCGCTTGCAAGGTGGTCAGGCTGATCCGGGCGACAAGGGTGAAGCCGCCGAGGCCTGCGGCATTGCCCCGCCAACAGGCGGTCACGGCCGAGCGCTGATCGCAGACCGAATCCACCACCGCGGCCGATGTTACGCGCCAGCGCCGGGAACTGGACAGGAGCGATCCCGCTGCCAGGGCGGGGTGGCTGACGGTGCCGACACTGGTCAAGGCGATGCCCTGGGCGGCAATGGTCGTAGCCGAGACCGGGGCCCAGGCCCCGATCCGGTTCAGACCCATATGCGGCTGCAAGGGGAAGTCGCGCCCCGATGGCCGGACGACTTCCAGCCAGGGGGCGCCTGCCCGCTGTCGGCCGTAAAGCGCAAGCTTGCCTGCTGGTGGCGATGCGGGCACGGCGGAGAGGCCCGGGATCACGATCGGTGCCGGAAACTCCGCCCGCCCAGTGGCGCGATCGATCACGAAGGCGTCGAAGAAGGCCGAGCCGTTTGGCGAAACCTTCAGCGTTACATCGTCGGACCCTAGCAGCCCAAACAGCGCCCGTGCCGAGAAGCCGGTCTTCAGGGCAAGGCTGGCGTCATTCCCGGCGGCGGCCTTGTTGATAGTGGCTTCATGCGATCCGCCCGCATTGTTCAGCAGGGTCGCCGCGGCATTGACGCTCAACCGGTTCGACGCATCGGACGATGCGCCGCCGAGGCCCAAGCCCAGCGCAGTGAGGTTCGCGGTGGCCGCGCCGATCGCCGTAACGCTAGCCGCAAAGGTGACGGTGGGCGTGTTGATCACCGTCGTGCCCAGCGCCCCGGCGGTGGTCGAGCCGAGGTTGATCACCGTCGTCGATCCGGCTGCGCCGCCGGTGCCCAGGTTCACGGTTTTGGTGACCCCGGTCGTCGTGCCGCCAGTGCCGATGCCATAGGCGGCGGTGGTGGTGGCCGTGCCGATCGTCACCGAGGCATTCGAAAAGGTCGTGGGCCCCGCGAAGGTCTGCGCGGCGTTGCCGATATGGGCGAGGGTCGCCGAGAGGTTCGGCAGGGTGAAGGTGCGGGTCGTGCCTGCGGAAAGGCCGGAAAGATCGAAGGCCGCGAGCCGCGTCGGGTCGGCATCATCGGCCAGGCGGAAGAGGTTGTCCGGGAAGGGAAGCGACGCTTGCCTCACCCAGACACCGCCCAGAAAGGTCAGGGCGGCATCGGTCGCGCGATCCCAGACGGACCAGCCTTCCGCGGGCGGATAGAAGGCCCAGGCCCCATCCTGCCAGGCGGCGATCGCAAACGCTTGGCCCGCCCAGGCGCCAGTCGGTGCCGCGCCTACGACATAGCGGGCTCCATCGACCGGCGATCCTGGCGGGGTGTTCAGGCCGCTGCTTTCCACGGCGGGCTGCACGAGGGCATCGAGGGCGCGGAAGGCCTCGTTGACGGTGATGTGCTTTTGCGCCTGGTTCGCCTCGAGGAAGGTGAGGCGGATGTTCGGGGTGTCGGCCATGGGGCCTCCGGATCAAAGGGTAATGTCGAGGATGGCACCGCGGCCCAGCGCGCCGGTTTGCGCGACGCGCACTGAAAGGGGGCCGGAAACCGGGGCGCCGAAGTCGGCCGCTTGCATGGCGGCCGTGTAGGTGAAGACAGGTGTGGCAAGGCCGGAAACCGTCCGCACCACTGCCGCGCCGTTCAGGATGTCAATCTCATAGCCCTCGGCCGCCTCGCTCAGAGGCACTTCGGTCAGGGCCCAGTTATCGCCGGTAAAGGCGCGGGTGCGGCGGGTCCAGCTAAGCGCGATATCGCCGCCGGGCAGGTTAATCCGCTTGGCGTGACACGGCCGCCAAGGGCGCAAGCCGCGGGCCGATGGCGCGAAGGTGACAGCAAGGTTTGCCGGATCGCCCGCCGGTTTGCTCGAGGCCCCGATCCGCCAGTTCCACGCCGCGCCATAGTCGGCGCTGCCGATCGGCAGGGGTTTGACCCCACCGTCCAGCATGACGACACGCGCCCCGGCCGTTGCGGGGTTTGCGATGGCGTCCTCGGTGCCGAGAAGGCCACGCAGAAGCCGGGTCAAGCGCCAGCGCCCGGGCGATTGCAGGCTGGCGGTCGCAAAGCCGACGATCTCCCAGAGATCGGGGGCGGTCTCGATCGCCAGCCAGTTCGTGCCGGAAAACACGGCCGCGTCGCCGACGCTGGCGAACTGGCCCGCGATCATGTCGACCCAAAGCTCGTTGCCGCGATCGAAGCGGTTGGTGGGCCCCGCATAGAAGGGGAAGGCCAGGGTGCCGAACCAGCCCGGTCGCGAAATCGTCGTCAGGACCGCGAAACCATCGGTCGAAGCCGATCGCCAGACGGCAGCCGTCCCATACCACGGGGCAGCATGGGCGGCGGCATAGGGTTGCCAGTCGGGGAAGTCCTCCGAAAGCTGCGGCAGGTTCATCAGCGCCACGAGGGGCGGGCCGTAGACGGCCTTCGCCCCCGACGTGGCGCCCCGATCGCTGCCAGGGGCCAGGTCATAAAGCGCGCGATCTGACCGGCGGGCTTCCACCCGCCGCCCAGCGCCATCGGTGATCGAGGTCAGGGAAAATTCGATCAGGCGGTTGTCGTGATCGAGCAGGATCACATCGGCCGGGTCCAGCGCCAGGCGCGAAGGCGGCAAGGTGAAGCTCGCCTTCTCACGGCCGACCCATGCCTCGAAGAGAGCCCGGCGCACCCCGCGTTCGGCGGCACCGCTGGTTGAGGCAATGGGCAGTTGCTCTGCGGAAATCCGGGCCGTGTCGACGGTGATCCGTCGCGCCTCGACCGTGATGCCTGCAAATTCCTCATCCCGCGCCATCAGCCGCCATTTGAGGGCGAGTGGCAGTTCGGTCTCTTGCGCGCGGGTCAGTTCCAGATCCTCGGCCTCGCGGCTGGCAGCCACCAGCGTGTCGAGGGTGATGGTGGCGACGGGCCGCTGCCCCCGCATCCGAAACCTGATTTTGCCTTCGGCCTCGAAGGCATCGAAGCCGAAAAGGCGGGCAAGGGTCTCGATGGAGGCGCGTGGGCTTTCGATCGCGTTGACGGCGAAAAGCGGGCTTCGATCGATCCCGTGAGAGCGGCCATCGATGGGTCGAGCCCTTCGAGAAGGCCGTCGTTGCGGATCGTCTCGATCCGGTCGAGGTTGTTTGAATAGGACACCAGTCCTTCGCGATCTGCGCGGCGAATGGCCAGTTCCAGCGCCGCCAACTCGCTGTCGCGGATGCCCTGGGCCAGCATCAGCCGGGCATCCTCGGCGCGCAGCTTCCAGAACTTGCGGCGGTCGTCATCCACCCTTGTAATGCAATGGGGGAACATCTCCTCCAGCGCCTTGGTCATCCGCTGCGCGGTGCGGCGGTCGACGCCGAACTCCGCCTCGATCTCGGTCAGCGACACGCCCAGATAGCGGGCGGTCGCCAGTTCCGCGAGGCGGAGCAAGTCGGCGGCTTTCTGGAAGGACATCGCAGCACCCTGTCAGGATTTGCCACCCTTATGCCGCAGGGTGAGGCTGTTGACGATTCCTTTACCACGATCCGCGCCACAGGGAGCCGACCGATGCAGATGAACCACGCCGCCTTTGCCTGTTCGCCCGCGCTTCGCACCTCGCTCAAGAGGGGCCTTGCGCGGCAAACCATCGCCATGGCCGACCGCGCCGCCTCCGACATGCCGGGCCTGTTCCGCATTGCGGCAGGCCTGCGCCCCAACGCCAAGGCGGTGGAACGCCTTGCCCTTCGGCTTAAGGGCCGCCCCGGTGTGGTGCGCGTGGCGATGGCGCCCGGCGGCAAGGGGCTGAGCCTGATCACCCGTGCCGTGCGCGCGGTAGAGGCCCGGGTCGAAGGCGCGACGGTGTTCCACGAAACCGGGCTGATCTATCTGCGCGCCCGGGTCGGGATGGTGGGCCCGATCCTCGGCTTGCGGCTGTCCGCCGTCAGCTTCTGCGCCCATGCGTTGGAGCGGCTGGTGGAACGGTCCGACATCGACCTTCAGAACGCGCTACTGCCGCAGGTCGATGCCGAGGCGCAGGCCATCTTCCGCGGCTGGGATCGTGCGGCCCGGATCGAGGAGGCGGGCGACGAATACTACCCTGCCGCCTCGCCGGGCCTCTGGGCCGGAGGCCATGACGAGATGGCGCTGGACCCGGACTGGGGGCTGTCCAACGGCTGCGGGCGCCTGCCGGTCTTTTCCGCCCGCACCTTCCTCTCCGAGGCCGAGATGCGCCCGACCGTCTGGCTGCGCTGGAAGGATGATCCCGCCTGCCGGATGGCATGAGGCAAGGGGTTGATCGGGCGGGATTTCCCGGCAAGGTTGGGACAAGGGCAAAGGCAGCTCAGGCATGAACGCATTCCGGTTTCTTCACTCTTCCGACCTGCATCTGGGCCGCGCCTTCGGCGGTTACCCCGAAGGCATCCGGCACAGGTTGCGCGAGGCGCGGCATGGGGCGATTGCCCGGCTGGCGCAGGCCGCGCGGGCGGGCGGGGCCGGGGTGGTGCTGCTGGCGGGCGATACGTTCGACGCCGAAACCCCCGCGCCCGAGACGCTGCGGCAGGCCCTGCGCGCGATGGGGGAAGAAGGCGATCTGACCTGGGTCCTGCTGCCCGGCAACCATGACAGCCTTGCGGCATCCGAACTCTGGCGGCGCATCGCACAGGACGCGACCGCGAACCTGCGCGCGATCACCGATGACGCGCCGGTGGAACTGGCCCCCGGCCACTGGCTCCTGCCCGCGCCTTGCACGCAGCGCCGCCCCGGCCGCGACCTGACCGAGGCGATGGCGGCCCCGACCCCCGAAGGCGCGCGGCGCATCGGCCTTGGCCACGGCGCGATCACGGATTTTTCCGGCGAGGAAGGGGCGACCGGCATCATCCCGCCTGACCGGGCCGTGCGCTCGGGCCTTGACTACCTCGCCCTTGGCGACTGGCACGGGCAGATGCAGGTGACGCCCGCCACCTGGTATCCCGGCACGCCGGAACCCGACGGGTTCAAGCATGACGCGCCGGGGCGGGCGCTGCTGGTCACGCTGGACGGCCCTGCACAGGTGACGCCGGTGGAAACGGCCCATTTCCGCTGGATGCGCCCGGCGCTGGACCTGTTGCCGGGCGAGGATGTGGCCGCGCGCCTTGCCGCCGCCTTGCCCACTTCCCGCGTGCGGGATCATCTGATGCGGATCACGGTCACCGGGCGCCTGCCGCTGGCCGACTGCGCCGCGCTGGAAGCTGGCCTCGCCGCCCGCGCCCCCGATTTCGGCTGGTTCGCCGCCGATCTGTCCGCGCTGGCGGTCGAGGCGCTGCCCGAAGACCTGGACCAGATTGACCGGGCGGGCGCGCTGCGTCAGGCGGCCGAGGTGCTGCTGGCCGAGGCCGGGGATGCCGCCCTCAACCAGGCGGACCGCGACACCGCCCAGGCCGCCCTTGCCCGGCTTTATGCCCTGACGCAGGAGGTGCGGGCATGAGGCTGCGCAGCATCGAGCTGACCAACGTTCGCCGTTTCGCGGGCAAACGCGCGCGGCTGTCCGGCATCGGCGACGGCATCACCGTGCTGTCCGAACCCAACGAATTCGGCAAATCCACCTTTTTCGACGCGATCCATGCGGTGTTCTTTGAACGCTACGGCAGCCGGAACGCCGCCATCAAGGCGCTGCAACCCCATGCCGGGGGCGCGCCCGAGGCGGCAGTGGAGGTGGAGTTGCCCGAAGGCCGGTTCCGCATCGCCAAACGCTGGATCAGCAAGCCGCAGGCGCAGGTTCTGGACGCCACAGGCCGCCTGATCGCCCAGGCGGACGAGGCGGAGGCCTGGATCGACCGGCTGATGGGCGGCGGGCTGGCGGGGCCTTCGGGCCTTCTGTGGGTGCGGCAGGGGCTGATGGGGCTCGAATCCGACGACAAGCGCGAGAAGGAGCGTGACCTGACGGCCCGGCGCGACCTTCTGTCCTCGGTCGCGGGCGAGATCGACCTGATGACCGGCGGGCGGCGAATGGATGCGGTGATCGACCGCGTGGCCGAGGCGTTGGCGAAGCTGGCGACCGCCACGCGGCGCCCCAAGGCGGGGGGCGAATGGGCGCGGGCACTGGACGAGGCGGCGGCGCTGGCGGCGGAAGAGGCGGTGCTGCGCCCGCGGGCCGAGCGGCTTTCGGGCGATCTGGCCCGGCGGACCGAGGTGAACCGCACGCTGACCCGCCTGACCGATCCCGCCGATGCCGCCGCCCGCGCGCAGGCGCTGACGGACGCGCAGGCCGCGCATCAGGCGGCGCTGGCGCATCAGGCGCAGGTCACGCAGGCCGAAACCGCCTTGCGCCTTGCCCGGCTTGATGCCGACCGCCTGCGGCAGGAGATCGCGGCGGCGGAGACCCTTGCCGCCCGCGTGGCCGCTGCGCAGACCGCGCTGGCAAAGGCGGATGACGCCGCTGCCGCCGCCCGCGTCCGTGCCGATGACCTTGGCCAGCGCGACCGCGCCGCGACCGGGGCCGCCGAGGCGCTTGCGCACCAGACCTGCGACCTGCGGTCCCGGTTGCAGGCCGCGACCCGGGCCGAGACCGCGCAGGCCGCCAAGGCACAGGCCGAGGACCTGCAACGCCGCCTCGACCGCGCGACAGGGTTGCAAACGAGCCTCGACCAGACCCGCGCGCAGCGGGCGCGGATCACCGTGACCGCCCGGATGATCGAGGCCGCCGACAAGGCGCAATCCGCCCTCGACCTGGCCCGCGCGCGGGCCGAGGCGCAGGCGGTGACCATCGAGGCCCGTCCTGATGGTGCCCCCGCCATGCTGAACGGCGCGGCCTTGCCCGATGGCCCGGTGCCGATCCTGACTGTCACCGATCTGACCTTGCCAGGCTTCGGCAGCCTGCGGATCGACCCGGTTGCCGCGCGCAGCGGCGACGGCATTGCCCAGGCCGAACAGGCGCTTGCCCGCCTTCTGGCCGAGGCGCAGGCGGAAAGTCTGCCCGCCACGCGCGCGCAATGGGCCGAGGCGCAGCGGCTGGAGGCCGAGGCGAAACAGGCCGCCGCCCTGCTGGCCGAGGTCGCGCCCGAGGGTCTGGATGCGCTGCGCACGGCGCTTGCACGGGCCGAAACGCTGGCCGCCGACGCCCCCGAGGCGACCGGGGATGCCGCCAGCGTGGCGGCGGCGCTGGCGCAGGCCGAGGCCGCTGAACAGTCCGCCCGCGCCGCGACCAAGGCCGCGCATGACCTGTCGGTTCAGGCGGGCGAGGCGCGCGCGGCGGCGGAGGCCAACCGGGCAAGCGCCGACCGGCACCTGGCGGCCGCCCTGTCCGAGGCGGGCGATCCGGCCACCCTTGCCGCCCGCATCGCCGATCTGAAGGCCCGCGAACCGGCGCTGGCCGATGCCGTCACCACCGCCGCCCGCGCGCTGGAAACCCTGCGCGCCGCCGCCCCCGACCTGGCCACCGCCGAGGCCCGGCTGACCCGTGCAAAAGGCGCCGTCGATCAGGCCCGCGCCGCCGAACAGAAGGCGCGCGAGGAACTGGCGAGCCTGAACGCCACCATCGCCGCGCTGGCCGAGGAGGGGATCGAGGAACGGCTGGCCACAATCGCCGGTGACCGCGCCGAGGCCGAGGCCCGCGCCGCGCGCTACGATTCCGAGGTCCGCGCCCTGACCCGGCTGAAACGCGCGCTGGACGAGGCGCGGACAAAGGCGCGCGACGCCTATTTCGGCCCCGTGCTGCGCGAGTTGCAGCCGCTGCTGGCGATCCTGCACCCCGGCGCGCAGCTGACCATCGACGATACAAGCCTGCTCCCCGCAACGCTGACCCGCAACGGCCAGCCCGAGGCGCTGGAGATCCTCTCGGGCGGCACCCGCGAACAGGTGGCAATCCTGACGCGTCTTGCCTTCGCCCGCCTCTTTGCCGCCTCCGGTCGCTCCGTCCCCGTTATCCTTGACGACGCGCTCGTCCATTCCGACGACGACCGGATCGAGGCGATGTTCGACGCCCTCCACCGCACCGCGCGCGACCAGCAGATCCTGGTCCTCACCTGCCGCCAAAGAGCCTTTGCGGCACTTGGTGGGGAACGTGCCGAGGTCGCGCTGGAGGACATATGACGGCAGAAGGGCAAAACATCAGGTTAATCAAAGATCACCAAGTGCTTAGCGGTTGTATTAAACAGCCTGATGGCCCAACCTGCAGCAAAAGACCGTGAGAAAAATCAAATGCCCCTGACGCTTGCCCAACTTGAGCGGCACCTCTTTGCAGCCGCCGATATCCTTCGGGGGAAAATGGATGCCTCGGAGTTCAAGGAATACATCTTCGGGATGCTGTTTCTGAAGCGCTGTTCCGACGTTTTCGAGCAGGCCCGGCAGGGGGTTATCGAAAAGCGCATCGGGAACGGCATCGCGCCTGAACAGGCCGCAGAAGATGCCGAGAACAAGGTCTGGTATGGTCGCAGCGGCACGTTCTGGGTTCCACCGCAATCCCGGTTTACCTTCCTTGTCGATGAAGCCCATGAGAACATCGGCGACAAGCTGAACAAGGCCCTCGGTGGCATCGAATCCGAGAACATCGCCCTTGAAGGCGTTCTCGACCACATCGACTTCACCCGCAAGGTCGGCCAGAGCAAGATCAGCGACCAGAAGCTGCGCCAGCTGATTACCCATTTCGGGGAAATCCGCCTTCGGAACGAGGACTTCGAATTCCCGGATCTGCTTGGCGCCGCCTACGAATACCTGATCGCCGAATTCGCCGACTCAGCCGGCAAGAAGGGCGGGGAGTTCTACACCCCCCGGTCTGTTGTCAGGATGATGGTGCGCCTCCTGAAGCCGACCCTTGAACATGACATCTATGACCCCTGCTGCGGGTCGGGTGGCATGCTGATCGCGGCCAAGGATTACATTGACGAACACGGACAGGATGGGCGCAAGGCCAACCTCTTTGGGCAGGAAAACGCGGGCACCGTCTGGTCTATCGCCAAGATGAACATGCTGCTCCACGGGATCAGCAGCGCCGACTTGCGCAACGAGGATACTCTGGGCGAACCCCAGCATGTCGAGAATGGCGAACTGCGCCGGTTCGACCGCATCCTGACCAATCCGCCCTTCTCCCTCCCCTGGGGGTCAAAGGACAAGGACCGGTCTGGCGAATACACGTGGCAGCCCAAGTTCCCCGAACGCTTCTTCCACGAGGTTCCGCGCGGCGCCAAGAAGGCTGACCTCATGTTCCTCCAGCACATGCTGCACGTCACGCGTGACGGCGGCATGATCGCCACCGTCATGCCCCACGGCGTGCTGTTCCGCGGGGGCGATGAGGGCAAGATCCGCCAGAGGATCATCGAACAGGACCAGATCGAGGCGATCATCGGCCTCGGCCCCCAGCTTTTCTACGGCACCGGCATCCCGGCCTGCGTCATTGTCCTGCGCCAGCGCGTCCATAACGGCGCGAACCTTGTCTCGGGCAAGCCGAAGGACCGGCAGGGCAAGATCCTCTTCATCAACGCCGACCGCGAATATTTCGAAGGCCGGGCGCAGAACCACCTCATGCCCGAGCACATCGAAAAGATCGTCACGACCTTCGAGGAATACCGCGAGATCCCCGGCTTTTCGACCATCGTCGACATCGACACCCTGCGCGACAACGATTTCAACCTGAACATCCGCCGCTATGCCGATAACGCGCCGCCGCCCGAACCGCATGACGTGCGCGCGCATCTGGTGGGCGGCATCCCGAAGGCCGAGGTCGCGGCGAAGGCCGACCTGTTCCGCGCCCATGGGCTGAACCCGATGGACCTGCTGGTGCCACGCGATGACCGATACCTCGACTTCGCCCCGCACCTGACCGCGAAATCTGACCTGAAACCGGCCGTTGAGGCCAACGCGGGTCTGCAAGCGCGCGAGGCGGAAATCCGAGCCGCCTTCAACGTCTGGTGGGCCGCGCATCAGGATGGGATCGTCGCGCTGGCCGGGGCCGATCAGGCCGCCGCCCTCATCAAGCTCCGCGATGAACTCCTGTCCAGCTTTTCCGAAACGCTCGAAGGGCTGGCCATGCTCGACCCCTTCACCGTGCGGGGCATCATCGCGCAGTTCTGGCAGGCATCGCGGTTCGATTTCCTCACCCTCATGGCGCGCGACAGCCGGGGCGTGGTCGATGCCTGGCGCACCTCCATCGTCACCGCGCTGGAGGACAAGGGCCACAAGGAAAGCCCGCTGGACCACAAGCTGGTCAGCTTCCTGATGGGCGGTTTCGTGCGCGAGATTGCGGAACTGGAGGCGCGCAAGGCGGAACTTGACACCAAGATCAAGGCCGCGACCGCCACGCCCGAGGAGGGCGAGGAAGAGGAGGACGACGCCGAACCCGTGGACGAGGCGCAAGTGAAGCGGTGGAAAAAAGAACTGGCCGAGGTCAAGAAGACGCTGAAGGCCAAGCATGCGCAATTCACCGATGCAATCAACGGGGCCGTGGACGGGCTGACCGAGGCGGATGCTGCGGCGCTGATCCTGAAGATCCTGCATGACGACATGGAAAAGATCCTGACCCGCTACATCGCCGCACAGCGCGGGCAGATCGTGGCGGCGTTTGACAACTGGTGGGACAAGTATCGCGTGACCCTGACCGAGATCGAAGGCGCGCGGGCCGAGGCGACGGGCAAGCTGGCCGGGTTCCTGAAGGGGTTGGGGTATGTCTGAAACAGCCAATCCACTGGATAATGCTGTTCCGCTTGGCGATCTGTTCCGGATCAATACCGCTCAGATCATTCCTAAGGCATTTCCCGGCAAGCTATTCACGCACTACAGTATTCCTGCTTATGATGAATTTCATGGGGCCGCGACTGAACCCTCAGGCACAATCGAAAGCAACAAGTTCTGGCTTTCAAATCCCTGCATTCTCGTATCGAAGCTGAACCCGCGAAAGCCGCGTGTTAAATCCGTGACGGATCCCGGCGATTTCACCTGTGCGTCAACTGAGTTTATCTGTTTTGAGCCACGATCAGACAATCAGGTTCTGAAATTTTGGGAAGCTTACTTTGCTAGCGGCTACTTTTCCAAGCGCTTGGCGAAAGTCGCTGTTGGATCTACCAACAGTCACACACGTGCGACACCTCGTGAAACCTTGAACTGGCTGGTTCCCAGCCCCGCTGTGGCTATTCAGTCCAAAATCGCCGAAATCCTCGACACGATTGACGTGGCGATCCGGGGGACCGAGGCGGTGGTGGCCAAGTTGCGGGCGATGAAGCAGGGGCTGCTGCATGACCTGCTGACCCGCGGCATCGACGCGAACGGCGACCTCCGCCCCCCACAGCCCGAGGCCCCCCACCTCTACCACCAAACCCCGCTCGGCTGGCTGCCGAAGGAGTGGGACTACACCAACCTTGGCGATGTAATTGCATCCATCGACTCCGGCTGGAGTCCTGCATGTATTGAAACTCCGCCTGCAGCCGGGGAGTGGGGTGTTCTGAAAGTGAGCGCCGTCACGAGGGGTTTCTACGATGACCAACAGGCAAAAACTCTTCCGACAGCCCTTAAGCCCCGACCAGCTCTTGAGGTCCAAGACGGTGACGTAATCCTTACCCGTGCAAACGGCGTCGCCGAACTTGTCGGCAAAACCGTGCAAGTGCGGAACACCCAGTCAAAGCTAATGCTTTCTGACAAGCTTCTGCGGTTGGTGCCTGACAAGAGAAAAATGACCAACGATTTCTTGGCGCTGCTGATGACCTCAGACTGTATTGTCCGGCAAATCGAGAAGTCTATGTCTGGAAGCAGTGGGCAAAAGAATATCTCTCAGTCGCAGATCAGGTCATTCGAATGTTTCAGCCCAACTGTTGACGAGCAGCAGATGATTATGAGCCGAGTCAACGCGTTTGAAGTGCGCATATCCGCCGAGGAGAAAGAACTACACAAACTCCGCCTCCAGAAATCCGGCCTGATGGACGACCTGCTCGCCGGCCGGGTTCCCGTCACGCCCTTGTTGTAACCGAAGGGTCCGGTCATGGGTCACGAGTATGACGATGTGGAACTGCCCTTCCTGAACCAGTGCCGCGCCATGGGCTGGCAGGTGCAGGAGGGGGCAAAGGACGACCCCAGCCTGACCGGGCGCGCCACCTTCCGCGACACCATCGCCGAGGCCTGCCTGCGCGACCGTCTGCGCGCCATCAACCCCGGCCCCGATGGCCAGCCCTGGCTGGACGATGCCCGCCTGTCCGAGGCCGTCAGCGCCCTGACTCGCCACGGTCAGCGCGGGCTGATGGAGGCGAACCAGGCGGTGACGGAACTGCTGCTGCGCGGCCTGACGGTCGAGGGCCTGCCCGGCTGGGACGGCGGGCGCGGCCAGACCATCCGCTACATCGACTGGGACGATGTGGGGGCCAACACCTTCACCATCGCCAACCAGTTCCGCATCGACTGCCCGCCGGGCCATGATGTGGGCAAGGGTTTCATCATCCCCGACCTCGTCCTGCTGGTGAACGGCATCCCGGTCGTGGTGGTCGAGGCGAAAAGCCCCGCCATCCCCGAACCGCTGGCCGAGGCGGTCAAACAACTCCGCCGCTACCACAACGCCCGCAAGGCCGCGTTGGAGGTGGAGGAGAACGAGGGCGCACCTGCGCTGTTCGCCAGCGTCCAGTTGCTGATCGCCACAAGCTTCGATCAGGCCCGTGTGGGCTGCATCGGCGCAGGCGTGGAACATTACGGAAGCTGGAAAACCGTTGTCGGCCCGGATGGCACCGGGTCCGAAGATGCGGTGGCTGCGGGTTTGGGGAAGAAGGGCCTGTCGGAACAGGAACGCCTGATCGCCGGGATGCTGCAGCCCGCGCATCTGCTCGATATCCTGCGGCATTATCTCTTGTTCATGAATGTGGGCGGCCAGACCATCAAGACCGTCTGCCGCTATCAGCAATACCGCGCCGTGAACCGCGCGCTGGAACGGCTGCGCACCGGCAAGACCCGCGCGCTGGACGGCGAATATGACCGGCGCGGCGGGATCGTCTGGCACACGCAAGGGTCGGGCAAAAGCCTGACCATGGTGTTCATGATCCGCAAGATGCGGACCGATATGGCGCTGCGGAAGTTCAAGGTGATCATGGTCACCGACCGCCGCGACCTGCAAAGGCAACTGTCGGAAACGGCGACCCTGTCGGGCGATGTGGTCGAACTGGCGACGAATGCCGGGGCGCTGAAGCGGCTCGCGCGGCGCAAGGGGCCGGGGCTGGTCTTCGCCACGATCCAGAAATACCGCACCGAAGAGGATATGCCCGAGGTGACCAGGGGCCCGGCCTTCGAGGTGCTGAACGAGGATGAGACGATCCTTGTCGTGGTGGACGAGGCGCACCGCACTCAGGCCGGAGACCTGCACGCCAACCTGATGGCGGCCCTGCCAAATTGCGCCCGCATCGGCTTCACCGGCACGCCGATCATTATGGGCGAAAAGAAACGCACGGCGCAGATCTTTGGCGATTTCATCGACCGCTATACGATCAAGGAGGCCGAGGCCGACGGGGCCACGGTGCCGGTCCTGTATGAAGGGCGGACGGCCGAGGGCGCGGTGAAGGACGGGACCACGCTGGACGGGCTGTTCGAGGACATGTTTCGCGACCGGACCGAGGACGAGCTGGAGGCGATCCGTAAGAAATACGCAACCAAGGGCAACATCCTCGAGGCCCCGGCGCTGATTGCGGAAAAGGCCCGCGACATGCTGCGGCACTATGTGACGAACCTGCTGCCCAACGGCTACAAGGCGCAGGTCGTGGCCTACAGCCGCCTTGCGGTGATCCGGTATCATGCTGCGTTTCTTGAGGCGCGGGATGAGTTGTTGGCGCAGGCGGCCGCGCTGTCGGATCACGACAAGGCAATGGACGACGAGTTCCTGTGCAGCAAGCCGCCTGTGACGCAGGCCCTCGTCCAGGCTTGGCGGTATCGCGACACGCTGGCGCGGATCGAGTTTGCGCCCGTGATGTCGGGCGGCAACAACGATGACCCGACCTGGCGGCAATGGACGGAAGGCCATGCCCAGGAAGCCCGGATCAAGCGGTTCAAGAAACCCCTGTTCCACAAGGACCCGGCCAAGACCGATCCGCTGGCGTTCCTGATCGTCAAATCCATGCTTTTGACTGGGTTCGACGCCCCCATTGAGGGGGTGATGTATCTGGACCGGTCGATCCGCGAAGCCGAACTCTTGCAGGCCATCGCCCGGGTCAACCGGACAGGTTTCGGCAAGTCCTGCGGGATCGTCGTGGACTATTTCGGCGTGGCACATCACCTGAAGGCCGCCTTGGCCGCATATGCGGACGAGGATATCGAGGGCGCTCTGGTCGGGCTCAATGACCAGATCCCGGTGCTGCGAGATCGCCACATCCGGGTCATCGACATTTTCCGCAGGGCCGGCCTTGAGGACCTTTCTGATGATGAGGGCTGCCTGAATGTCCTTGCCACCGAGAAGGCCCGGGCCGAGTTCACAGTCAAGCTCAAGGACTTCCTAACCTCGCTTGAAATCATCCTGCCGCGTCCTGAAGGGCTTCCTTTCGTCAAGGATGCGAAGCGGTTGGCCTATATCCATGCCCGTGCGCGGAATCGATACCGCGATGTCATGTCGCTTGGGTCCGATGTCGGGGCAAAGGTCCGCAAGCTGATCGATGACCATGTGATTTCCTTGGGGATCGACCCGAAGATCCCGCCCGTTCAGCTGACCGATGCGAACTTTGACAACCATGTCGGGCAGACGACGGGCAGCCGTGCCAAAGCGTCGGAGATGGAACATGCGATCCGGTCGCACATCCGCAAGAACCTTGAGGCGGACCCTGTTCGTTTCAAGAAGATGTCGGAGCGCCTGAAGCAGATCCTAGATGGTCTTGGCCAGCAGTGGGATCAGATCATCGAACAGCTCCGGGCGCTTATCGATGAGCTTCGCTCAGAAGGCGCACCCGCTGACGGGACGGCGCCTGACATCCCCGAGGTTTATCTACCCTTCTTGCGGACCGTGCTGGAGGCTTGCGCCGCGGGGCCGCAAACGGACCCAGCCCAGTTGCAGGCCATCCACCAAATGACCGTCGAGATTGTTGACCGGATCATTGAGGAGGTGGGCTCCAACCGTTCGATCTGGAGCAGCTTCAAGCTTGCGGACCAAGAAAACCTGCGTTCGGAGGTATTCGAGATCATTTTTGACCGGCGGCTGAGCGGGTTCACGGTGGCCGATGCTGAAAGCCTAGCTGATGAGTTGATCCAGCAAGCCAAGGCAAACGATGAAAGGCTCAGGACAGCGTGATGCGTCGCCTTCCGCTTTCACCGATCAGAACTGGTGGCAAGCCAACCCGAACCAGTGATCACAGGCTGGAGGTTGATGGCCTGTCTTTCGAGGTTCACAGGAGTAATCGGCGCAAGACCTTGCAGATCACGGTCGAACGGACGGGAGCGCTTTCTATCGTTGCGCCATCTCAGGCCGCAGACCAGCAGCTGGTGGAGTTCGTTGAGGAAAAGCTGCTCTGGATCCACACCAAGATCGAAGAGAAGGCAAGGCTCCAACAGAGGGCGCCGATCAAGGAATTCGTTGATGGCGAGGGTTTCCTGTATCTGGGCAAGAGCTACCGGCTCAGGCTTATGGAAAACCAACTCGTGGATCTGTCGCTTCGCAACGGACGTTTCTGCCTTCGCAAGGCGTCTGCGCATCGGGGCCGGGAAATCTTGGTAAGCTGGTATACCCGCCGCGCGCAGGATTGGTTCGAACGACAAGTAACTGAGCAGGCGAACCGGATGGGCGTGACCGTCAGGGAAGTCAAAGTTCAGGATCTTGGCTATCGCTGGGGATCATTCGGTAGTGGTGGTCGGGTGTCTTTTCACTGGAAGGCTATTCTGCTACCGCCTCGGATCGCTCAATACGTGGTCATTCATGAACTCGCCCACGGCCTGCATCCAGACCATTCATCCGCCTTCTGGATCAAGGTCGAGCAGCATCTCCCCGACTGGCGCGGCCGGAAGTCGTGGCTAGCCGAGAATGGGATCCAAGTTGAAGGAATCTGACCTGATGCTTGGAACGCATGCGGCAGAAACGAAATAGAAGCACTATACTTAACCGAAGGGTGATCTGAGACCCGCCCGAATGGCCTCCTGTTTTTCATTGACGGTGGCGAAGGTCAGGGTGTCAGGCACCAAACTCATCCTCTCGAAATTGGGTCACGGCATGGCGGCAAAGTCTGAGCGGCGATGCCCTTCGACCATGTCGCGCAGTGCCTGCGGGGCAATCACCTCGACCTTGTCGCCCCATTGGTAGAGGTGCCAGGTCATCTCCAGCCAGCCCGCCGCGTGAAAGCGCACGATCAGACTGCCATCGTCCTGTGGTTCCAGGACCTGCTGCGGATGGAAGCGGAAGCCTGCGGCGCGGTCGGCGGCCTCCGGAGCAAAGCGCCAGACCACCTCGCCGTATTGCGCCGGATCCTGCCAGACGCCGAAGGCCAGCGCGGCGTATTCGGCGATGGTGAACCCGTCCTGAAATGCGAAGCTTTCATTCAGCGTCTCGGCCTCGTGGATGAGGTCGATGCGGAAGTTGCGCACCTCGTCCGCCTTGGCCGGATCGCGGGCGGCAAGATAGGTCCGATGGCCCAAAAGGACCCCGTGCGGTTCGAGGATGCGGGAAGCAGCGTCCTGATTGTAGCGCACGCGCAGGCGGAAGGGACCACGCAGGGCTTCGATGATCGCGTCGAGGATTGCGGGTTGAAGGCTGACCTTCGGCCCCGGCCGGGTGACCTGGCCCATCGCCATTAACACTGCCTCGGCATCCGCCTCGACCCGCGCCCGGGCGGGAACCCGCGCGAGCAGGCCATCGCGCAGGTCGTTCAATGCCTTGGCGTGGCGCAGCCGTCCCTCGGTCTCGGCCGTCCGGGCCGCGATATCCAGCGCCTCGACACCGGTTTCGTGCCGCAGCTGCAACTGCGACAGGCCGGGATTGATAAGCCGCCAGCGTCTTTTGCGGTCCTCTCCATCGGCAGCTTCGACATTGCCGAAGGTCTCCTCAAGCGCATCGGTCATTCGCTGCGCGGTGCGGTGCGAGACGCCGAATTCCTCGCAGATATCCTCCAGACTGACGCCGCCGCGCCGTGCAGCGGCAATCTGGGCAAGTCGGATCAGATCTTGGGCCTTCGAAAACGACATGCTGCCTCGCAAGCGTGTCAGAGATTGTCACCCCGGCAGGCTAGGAAGGTTGGTGCGACCTGTCGAGCCGATTCCCGAGTGATTTCCATCACCAGTTCCTTGGCCCGGCGGGCGCACCAAAGCATCGAGAGGAAGAACAATGGCTGGTCGTGTCATCAGGATCGAAAGGGTTTCATCACGAGGCGGCATCGTCGAGGAGCCTGTCTTCACGTCTAAGGGCTATCAGCTTGCCGATCCGGCGCATGGCAAACACAAGCACCACGCCGAACACGCGACCTATGTCCGGACGCTGGACGAGGCGGCCTCGCTTGTCAGTCGCGGCTTTTCGCTGCGCATGGGCGCAAAAGGCAAATCGCCATCCTTGATCGCGCCGAAGAGCCTCAGGATCGTGCGCGATAGTGATTTGTCGTTCGCCTAAACCTGCGCATGGTTCAGTGGGCGCGCGCCGATTTATCGGCGCGCAGAGCCCGACAGGAATTGACACCCAGGGCGCTTATTGAGGAACCTGTGACCTGACGAGACGATTCCGCTTCGGGTTGCGCTCATTTACGATTTCAGGGCGACCATGAGGAACCTCGGCGGCAACATCCTTTTCTCGGCAACCGACTTGATGCGGTTCATGGGTTGTGCCCATGCAACGACGCTCGACCTGATGCGCTTGCGCGGCGAGGCGCCGGAACCGGGCGAGGATACCGAGGACGCCGCCCTGTTGCAGAAACAGGGCGATGCGCATGAAGCGGCGCATCTGGAAAAGCTGAAGTTAGCCGGGAAAACCGTGCTGGAGATACACCGTGGCGATCTGGTCGCCGACGCGCAATCGACCCGAGAGGCGCTTGCGCAGGGTGCCGAGGTGGTCTTTCAGGGGGCGTTCCTGTCCGGCACCTGGGGCGGCTGGTCGGATTTCCTGCTGCGGGTCGATAAGCCCTCGGCACTTGGCCCGTTCAGCTATGAAGTGGCCGACACCAAGCTGAAACGCAGGCCGCATCCCAAGCATGTGCTGCAGCTTGTTCTCTATTCCGACTTGCTGACGGAAGTGCAGGGTGTCGCGCCGGAGTTTGCCCATGTCGAACTGGGCACTGGCGAGCGCGCTACCCTGCGGCTAGCGGACTATGCCCACTACGCCCGGGCGGCCCGGGCGCGGCTGGAGGCCTTCGTGGCTGATCCGCCGCCCACGCGCCCCATTCCTTGCGCCGATTGCGGCCTCTGTCGTTGGGCAGATCACTGTGAGAGTGTCTGGCATGCCGAGGACAGCCTGTTCAACGTGGCGAACATCAGCCGGGGACAGGTCAAGAAGCTGGAGGCCGCGGGGATCACCACGATGGCGGCCCTTGCGGAACGGGATCGCCCGGTGCGGGGCATGGCCGAGGGCACCCGCGCGCGACTGGTAACGCAGGCCCGGTTGCAGCACGCCCGCAAGACCGGCGCCCCGTCCTTCGAGTTGCGCGCGCCAGAGCCAGGCAAGGGATTTGACTTGCTGCCCGCGCCGCAGCCGGGCGATCTGTTCTACGACATCGAAGGCGATCCGCACTATGAGGGCGGCCTCGAATATCTGCACGGCGTCTGGTGCGACGGGCAGTTCCGCGCCTTCTGGGCGCACGACCACGCGGCCGAGGCCAAGGCGCTCGAGGAGCTACTGGCCTTCTTCCGCGCGCGGCTGGAGGCGTTCCCGAACGCCCGCATCTATCATTATGCGGCCTACGAGATCACCGCGCTGCGCCGCCTGACCACGAAATATGGGATCGGCGAGGCGTTCCTTGACCGATTGCTGCGCGAACGGCGCTTTGTCGATCTGTTCGCGGTCGTGCGCGGCGGGTTGATCGGATCGGAACGCAACTATTCCATCAAGTCGATGGAGGCGTTTTACGGTCGGGTGCGCGAGGGCGAGGTCAAAACGGCGGGCGGATCGGTTGTCGCCTATGAACGCTGGCGCGAAACGCAGGACCAGCAGATCCTCGATGAGATTGAGGATTACAATCGCGTCGACTGCATTTCGACCGAGGAACTGCGCGACTGGCTTGTGGGTATCCGGCCTGCGGGGACGTGGCCTACCCTGGCCCCAGATGCCGGGCCGAAAGAGACTGAGGAAGATGCCGATGCGCAGGCCTTGCGCGCGGCACTTGCCGCATCGGGTCTCCCCGATGACCGGCAGGCGCTCCTTTTCAACCTTGGCCTCTTTCACAAGCGCGAGGCCAAGCCCGCGCAATGGGCAGTGTTCGACTCCGCGTCCAAGGACGAGGACGACCTGCTGGATGATCTTGATGCGTTGGCGGGGCTGGAAGCGATTGGTCCGATCGAGCCGGTCAAGCGGTCCTTTGCCCGCAGCTATCGCTTCCCCTTGCAAGAAACGAAGCTTCGCGCCGGCAAGGGCGCGACGGTGCCGGTGTTCGATGGCCCGCCGATCTCGGTCAGCATCACCGACATGGATCGCAAGGCGCGGCAGGTCACGGTTAAGGCCGGGCCGGGGAAGGATCATCTTTTGGGAGACCGGGTGAACTTGCACCCCGACTGGCCGCTTGATCCCAAACCCATCCCTGGCGCCTTGCGTGACGTCATCGCCGACCAATGCGGGCTGCGCTCCTGGCGGGCGGTCGATGATCTGCTGTCGCGCGCAGCGCCCCGTCTGAAAACCGGCCCCCTGACGCCTGTTGCCGACCCCGTTTCCGGCACGATCACGGCTGTGGGTGCGATGGACGAAACCGTGCTGCCGATCCAGGGGCCGCCCGGCACTGGCAAGACCTATGTCACTGCCCGGGCGATCCTGTCGCTGGTGCGGAAAGGCGCAAGGGTCGGCGTAACCTCAAACAGCCACGAAGCGATCCGCAACGTCCTGATGGGTTGCCTCAGTGCGCTTGAGGATGAGGATCTGCCAATTACGCTGGATCTGGTCCACAAGACCGGCGGCGACGATGACGGCTACCCCGATGATTGCCCGGTGCGGCGCACCACCAGCAATGACGATGCAGCGGGAGGCCAGCATGTTGTCGGCGCGACGGCGTGGTTTTTCTCTCGCGACGAGAATGTGCAGGCCTTCGACTGGCTCTTCGTCGATGAGGCAGGGCAAGTCGGACTGGCCAACATGGTTGCCATGGGCCGGGCCGCACGCAACATCGTGCTGGTGGGTGATCCGCGCCAGTTGCCCCAGGTGATCCAGGGCGCGCATCCGGAACCTGCGAACCTCTCCTGCCTCGACTGGATGCTAGGCGAACATGCGACCGTGCCGCCGGACCGCGGCATCTTCCTGCCCGTCTCGCGCCGGATGCACCCCGAAGTCTGCCGGTTCATCTCGGATCAGGTCTATGAGGGGCGGCTGAACGGCCACCCCGACACCGCGCGTCAGGCGGTAAGCGGGACGCGCTTCCCCGAGGCGGGGGCCTTCTGGGTGCCGGTGCCGCACGAGGGCAACGCGCAGATTGCGGCCGAGGAGGTCGAAGCGATCCGCGCGGCAGTGGCCGATCTGCTGCGGGGCACATGGACCGACAAGGACGGCACCACTCGCCCGATGCGGGCCAGCGACATCATCGTCGTCGCCCCCTACAACGCACAAGTGAACGCCCTGCGCGATGCGCTGCCCGGTGCCATCCGCGTCGGCACGGTGGACAAGTTCCAGGGACAAGAAGCCCCGGTTTGCCTTGTCTCGATGACCGCCTCGTCGGCCGAGGAAACCTCGCGCGGGATGGAGTTCCTGTTCTCGCTCAACCGGATCAATGTGGCGGTATCGCGCGCCAAGGGGCTGGCACTGGTCTTTGGCGCGCCGCGTCTGCGCGAGGCGAAATGCGAGACGGTCGAGCAGATGCGGCTTGTGAATACGCTCTGCGCACTGACGGAATTGGGAGACGGCTGAATGTGGGAGGGTATCGAGGCGCGGATTGTGGAGAACGACCGTGATGCCGTGGTTCCGTTGCGGCGTGATTTCTTGGCGGAGTTGGTCGGGTCTGATTTGCGGCCGGGGACAGCCACGAAAAAGATGGTTGCTTTCGATACGACCGGTGGAGAGCGGCTCGTCTGGCAGCTCGAGGCAGCAGCTCAGAATTTTTATCTGCATCGGAAATGGTCCGACCGTTTGGAAGCGGCAGGTTTTGTTCCAAAGCTTTTTACCTATACGGACGGCCAGAAGGATGGGGCGCGCCATTCGGGTTTGAGCCGCGACTGGTCTTTCGGGACGTCGGACTGCGTTCAGGTGCGTGTGGACTCTGTGGGACGGCTGAAAGAGCTCATTGCGCTTGTTGGTGGTGACGAGGGTGAACTTGTTCTCGATCCTGCTGCCGTTGCGCGATGGATCGGTGTGGTCCGGACGATGTTCCCTGACTTCCGGCACTTCGATCCGCCTGATGCAGAGTTCGATCAGCGGGAGAGAAGCTACAAGCTCGAAACGTCGCGCAATCTGCGGGCCGGTTTGGAAGCTGCTTCTACGGACCGTGAAATCTTCGATGCCGTGCTGGCGTCGATCGGCCAGAAGAGCAGCAACCTGCTGGATTGGCGGACGAGCCTCCCGCTCATGCCCAATGGGGACGGCGACAAGGAGCGGCTTCAACCGGCCCTTGTCCGGCTGGCGCATGCGGCTTTGAGGCCACCAGAAGGACACGGTGCCGCGATGGATGAGTTCGTTGCGGTCTGGCGCGCGGCGGTGCCGAACCCTTCGGACGATCCGCCCCGGCAGATTGCTGAGTTCCTTTTCTTCCATCTATGGCCGGACTCGGCGAGTTACATCCGCAATACCGTCCGTCAGGATCTGTGGCGCGAGGGGACGGGGCGTCCTTTTCCACGTCATCCACAAGTTTCGGCCACCTATGCTGACGAGTTGCGGTTCATGCGGGCTGTCCGGGCGGCCTTTGTCGAGCGCGGTCTGGCCCCACGGGACATGATCGATGTGCAGAGTGCGCTTTGGGTTGTGTCGCGGTATCGCGACGAGGACATGCCCATCACCCGCCTGACGGTGGAAGGCGCGATGGATGCCATTGATCGGCACAGGGACGGCGTGGAAAGGACAGAGATTCTGGATCGGTTCGGCGATCCGCGGGACTATTGGGTGTTGTCGACACGCGAACGGCGGAACAGGGTCTACCCGACCAAGCCGATCGTCGGGGTCATCCGGAATAAATCGGAGCTTACAGGGGGATGGGGTCAGAAGCACGATTCTGCCGCGTTACTCCATGCCGCCGGTTTCGTGATCGTTGGCGAGAACGGCGAGACTTTGCCACTGCCCGAACAATACACCCATCTCGACCGTGGACCTGACCGTATGCGCCTTTGCGCGGTTAACTACTTCGTCGAACCGGCGCGGGAGGATCAGCGGTCGCAGGTGGAGATCAGGGTGGGCGATCTGCACCGCCTGCTTGGACCTTCCTTCACGGTAGCGGCTGCGAGCGAGGCGATCTCTGATCCGGTGTTCGCGGATATGGCGGGAATCACCCTCATCGGATGCAGCGGCGCGGCGCAGTCCGGAGACGAAACATTTACCTTTGCGTTCGAGCAGATAGGGAAGACAGAACCGATGAAGAGCACTGAGCTTACCCTGCCGACGAACATGATCCTTTACGGGCCGCCCGGGACCGGAAAGACCTACCATACAGCGTTCGAGGCGGTCCGGCTGTGTCTGGGTGATACGGCGGCCGCCGCGATGCGAAACGACCGGAAGGCTGTGATGCAGGCCTACCGGACGCTGGTTTCCGAAGGTCGGGTAGAGTTCGTAACCTTCCATCAGTCCATGTCCTATGAAGAATTCGTGGAAGGACTGCGGCCAGAGACCGGTTCTTCCGGTGGGGCTGAACTTTCGGAAAGCGGCGTGCAGGGAGGAGGCTTTACCCTGAAAGTAAAGGACGGGCTGTTCAAACGGATCAGCGAGCGGGCGCGGCTTGATACCGGGGTGACGGCGGAGGAGTCTTCAAGATTGGATCGGAAGCGAAAGATTTATCGACTGGGCCTGACAAGCAGCGGATGGAAGTCCAAGCTGGATCGGGCCCTCGCCCTGGGGCGTATCGATTGGCTGCATGGCGGCGATACGGATTGGTCTGCGCCGGAATTCGAGGAATGGGATGCGATCAAGGCAGTGCGTCAGGTCGAGAATCCGCAGATCAAGGGATACTCGCCCGATGTCTATGGGACCTGGGTGATCCGTTCGGAAGCGGAGGTCGGCGACTTCGTCATGCTGACGGCGCGCACCGGAAACGTCGTGGCGCTGGGTCGTATCGTGGGACCGTATCTTTATGAACCACCCTCCGCGACAGAACCCGCACGGCATTCGCGGGCGGTCGAATGGATATGGTCAAGCGCCCAAGGCGTGGACCGCGAGGGGATCTATCCGAAACCCTTCACCTCGTTCCACCCAATCTACTCGCTGGAGCCGGACCTCATCGGCTGGGATGTGCTTGAACAGACCGTGTTCGGGGAGTCCGCCGCCCGCCCGACGCAGTCTGCCCGTCCCCATGTCCTGATCATCGACGAGATCAACCGGGCCAACATCTCGAAGGTCTTTGGTGAACTCATTACCCTGCTGGAATCGGACAAACGCTTGGGCATGGAAAACGAGATCAGACTGCAGCTGCCCTATTCAAAGACGCTCTTCGGTGTGCCTGCGAACCTGCATATCATCGGCACGATGAACACGGCCGACCGGTCCATCGCGCTGCTTGATACCGCGCTGCGCCGCCGCTTCACGTTCCGCGAATTGATGCCGGACCCGTCGGTCCTGCCCGAAGTCGTGGACGGGATCGCGCTTCGCAGGCTTTTGCAGACGCTGAATGAGCGCATCGAGTATCTCTTCGACCGCGAGCACCAGATCGGACACGCTTATTTCTCGGCCTGCCGGAGCCAATCGGAAATCGTGGATGTGCTGCGATACAAGGTGATCCCCCTGCTGGCAGAATATTTCTACGAGGACTGGTCCCGCGTCGCTGCCGTGCTGGGCGATGCGGCGCAGGGGCGGTCGCGCTTCCTGACCGCGCGTGTTCTGCCGGTGCCCGATGGCCTTGGGGATGATGACACGCGTGAGCCGCGGATGCGCTGGACGCTGAATGACCGTTTCGATCTGTCCGAGTTTGCGGCCTGATGCGGACCCACACGATCCGGGAGTGGGAAAGCCTGTCCTACGGGGAGGGTGAGGGGCAGATACCGGAGCTCCTGGCCGCACGGCTTGCGGAAGTTGCGCGGTCATCACCCCTGGCCGGAAGCGGTGGGCAGGGCGTGCTGGAGGAACATCGCAAGCACATCCGGGCGCGGGGAGTCGTGGGCGTCATTGCTGCACCGCAGGGGGCGCTGGAAATCCTGCCAAAGATCGACGTGGCTGAAGCCGACCTGACAGCCCGCAACGCTGCGATCCGGAAGCGTCTGATCCATATGCTGGCCGTGGCGTTGGACTTGCGGATCGACCTTGGGCGGATGACGGAGCTCGACTGGCAGCGCGACACGCTTCTGGAAATCCTGATCCGGGTTTTTGCCGATAAGCTGACCGAGGCGGTCAGGCGGGGCATGCCACGCCAATATCGGCGGGACGAGGACGATCTGCCCGCCCTTCGCGGGACCCTCGACGTAACGCGGCAGTTCACGCGGCATGCGGTCAATCCGTCTCGCCTCGCCTGCCGGTTCGATGAGTTGTCTGGGGACATCGCCCTGAACCGGATCCTGAAGGCGACAATTGGGCATCTTTCCCGTGTCTCGAGAAGTGCATCGAACGTCCAGAAGCTTCGGGAACTGGGCTTTGTCTATGCCGACGTCTCGGATGTGCCGCCGGCCGCCCTTCGGTGGAACGAGGTGATCCTCGACCGGACGAACCGGTCATGGGCCGAGTTGCTGGCTATGGCGCGGTTGTTCCTGTTCGGACGATATCAGACGACCAGTTCGGGCGCTGGACAAGGCACTGCGCTGCTCTTCGAAATGAATGCCTTGTTCGAGGAATATGTGGGCCGGATGATCGCGCGATGCCTGAGGGGCACGGAGTTTTCCGTCCATCTGCAGGGCGGTCGGTTGTTTTGCCTGACTTCGGAGCCTGACGGGCGCGGTCTGTTCCAGACGAAGCCTGACATTCTCATTCGGCGGGGAGGTGAGGTGGTCCACATCATCGACACGAAGTGGAAGAGGATCGCCGCGCGGGTGGACGACAGGAAGCATGGGGTTTCCCAAAGCGACGTTTACCAGATGATGGCCTATGGGCATCTTTACCGGACGGGTCGGTTGACACTGCTGTATCCTCGGCATCAGGGACTGGACGGATCGCCTGTTGTGCTGGCGCGGAACAGGATTACGGGGCGGGACACGGTTTTGGAGACCGCCTGCGTGGGGATCGGAAACGTTGCGGAATTGATGGCTGAGTTGGATGAGCTTTTCCGGCTGGATGCACCCCGACGAGACTTGGTCATGGTAGGTGATAGGTCCCGGCATCTTGTTGATGAGGGTAAAGATGAATCGATTGGGGTCTGATGTCCAGATTTTGCAGATGTATTCGTAGGGCGTGCGTCAGCAGAGGGTCTTGAGGCATCGCTCGAAGTTGCAGGCAGCCAAGAAGTCGGCAGGCCTGGTTCACCCTTCACGCGTTACCCCCAACTCCTCCCACATCCAGGCAAAATCATACCCCGTCATCGCCCCTGCATCGGCGCGAGCCGTGCCGGTTTCGAGAAGCCTTAGCCATTCCGCCACCCGTTTCCGCCCGGCGGCAGTCTTGATCGCCTGGCGCGGTGTCTTGCCTTGCAGCGCCGGAATGGGCTGGTCCAGCGTGTCGCGATAGTGGCGGGTCATGTGGGCGTGGGCGACCTCCTGCGCGATCTCGGGCGGGATTTCCTCGGTCGCCAAGGGCGCCCGTTCGACATGCGCCGCCCGGGCCTGATCGACGGTCTGGATTGCCATCAGGGGCGGGCGCAGCAGGGCGCCCGCGGCCTTGCCGACCATCGCCGCCCCGCGGGCCGCGCGTTCGGCGGAATTCACTTCGAGCACCAGAGCCTTGCCACGCAGGTCCAGCGTGCCGTGGATCATGTTTCCTGCCCCGCCCTTGCCGGACTTCGACAGCCACACCCAACGCCTTGCCCCGTCGGCGGAAAGGTCGGGCAAATGGCTGAGTGCCTCGGTCACCTGTGCCTGCGTCACGCCGGTCGCAAAGGGAAAGCGCAATTCGTGGAACACAAGGTCCTCGCCATCCGTGTTCGTCATCTGCGGCCGTTGCGGGTCCAGGGCCTGGGGCAAGTGGGTGAACAGGAAGGCCGCCGTGAACAGGTGGGCAATGCCGCGCAGTTGCTCGGGCGACAGGCGCAGGTCCTTTTTCCGGCGCAGCTTCAGCACGGTCCGCAGCCCGTCCATCAGCGTGTCAACAACGGCGGGCGCAAAGGGCAGCAAACCGCCCGAGATCACATGGTGATCCCGCACCGGCACCACCCGGACGGCAATGCGGTCGCCGGGTTTCAGGGTCCGGCTCGCGCTTTTCTCGCGGACGGTGACAGGCCCTGCACCCGTCAGCACATCGCGCAACACCATGGTTTCGCCCGCCACGGTGGACAGGACCTCGTGCAGGCTGACATGGGCATGGCGCAGGCCCTGCATGTAACCCTTGGCCAAAGCCGGTTCCCGCCAGCCCCGGCGCTTGAGGTAAAGATCGACGACATTCCCTTCCGGTTCCCAATCCCGCGTCAGGAAGTCCTCGAAGGCACAGCCCCACATCACCCAAGGCAATTGCGGACCCAGAACCTCCTCAAGGTCATCGAAATCCAGATCGAACTCCTCCAGCGCCGGTCCGAAATGCTCATCAAGCACCGAAGCCAGCAGCTCCGGCCACACCCCTTCGCGCTGGGAAAAGGCGATCAGGTTGGTCAGGTCGTGCGAAGGTTTCATCGGCGCGATCCGGTGGAAGTGGCCGCGTCAGGGTGACAGGGGCGGCAAGGGCTGTCCAGACAGGGGAGTTCTTGGGGTGTTTCCTCTTTCCGGTTTCTCAGGTTGACCGTCTTTCCAAGTTCTTTGTTTTCCAGGTTGATGCCTGTCTTCGTTTTGCCAGTGAGAAGGGAAGGAGAGGTTTTCCGGCTTCTTATTCTTTCTCAAGTGACTGTTTTGAAATGGTTTCTGTTTTTTCGGAATTCAAAGTATGGCGTCTTCGACGTCCACGTCGGTCCTTGACGAAGGCCTTTGTCTGTCTGCAGTGCGAACCCGATGGACAGTTCGGTTTCTGTCGGGGCGGCACCGGGGGTGAATGTCGGCGGGACCCGCATTGCTGGCGAGGCTGCGGCAACAATGGGCCTTGTCGCTGGCATGGCTGCAAACTGCCACCGCCCAGATCGTCGCTCTTCTCTCAGCCCGGCGCCGCGTCCGTTTCCGCCATGACTGAAAGACGATCACCTTTGGCTGGTCCCTTAAACAGGAGCAGGCCGACGTCCTCTTCGACCTTCGGGCGCGGGCCCATGCGCGGGACCTGTGCGGCGGGCGGTGCAACGGTTCCGCTCAGCAGCCAACATACTACGCATTGCGCATGTCGGATTATCTTTTTATTTGTCCTCGGAAAGCAGAAAGAAATTCGGACATGCCGACCCTTCCGTTGTTGGAGCACGCGCGTCGTGCGCGCGGGCTGACGCAGGCGGCGCTTGCGACGTCTGCCGGGATCAGCGTGCCGACCTTGCGGGGGCTGCAACGGGGCAGCGGCACCCTCCGGTCCTTGCAAGGGGTGATGCGCATCCTCGACCTTGACTGGGGCTGGATGCCGATCGGCACCGATCCTGTGCAGACCATCGTCGCGCGCCGGCTTTCCAAGGGCCTGACGCAGGCCGGCCTTGCGCGGCGTGTCGGTTGCGCCCGAGGCACGATCATCGATCTGGAGAAGAACCTGGGCGGCGGTGTCGCCATCCTGATCGCCGTGCTGTCAGCCCTAGGCCTGCGACCGGCGTTGCGAAGCCGAAACCGGGGTTCGAAGCCCGGCCTTGTGCCGCCCCGCAACGCGCCGTCGCGCGACATGGTGATGACACCGCCGGAGCTTGCGGCGGCGATTCTTTCGCATTTCCAAAGTCAGATGGTTGGCCGCATCCTCGACCCGGCGCGCGGGCGTGGAGCCTTCTTCGACCAGTTCCCCGCCCATCTTGAGCGCGACTGGTGCGAACTGACCGACGGACGCGACTTCCTGACCTCGACGCAGCCCGTCGACTGGATCGTGACGAACCCGCCCTGGTCCCGGCTGCGCGACTTCACCCGCCACGCCATGACCCTGGCGCCGAACATCGTCTGGCTTGCCCCGCTTGTGAACCTGACGACCAAAGCCCGCCTGCGCGACATCGAGGCGGCAGGGTTCGGGATCGCGCAAATCCTCTGGCTCGACACACCCAAGGGCTGGCCCCAAAGCGGGTTCCAGTTGGCGGCGGTGTATTTGAAGAAGGGGCATACCAGTGGCTGGGATATAGGGCGGCTGGCTTGTGCGGCGCAGTTGCAGGCGGCGTGAACGGCCCTGAGCGGACGGTCGGCAATCCACGCGCTGACATCTGCTTTCCCGTGCTTTGTTTGGAAGCAGCGCGCATACGGGTGTCAATCGGCGCACAAAACCGCCCGAGCCACGGGCGGTGGAGGGGAGCGTCAATTGGCGCGACTCCGTCGCCAGTCCGAGGGAGCTACGCCGAACTTGGCCTTGAACAGCCTTGAAAACTGCGCCTGATCGCAAAAGCCGAAGCGGTATGAAATCTCGGCCATCGACAACGCGGGCGAGGACAGGATCAGTTCCTTTGCCGCGATCAACCGTTCATCCCGGATGAACTGGGAAACTGTCTGGTTCGTGTCGCCGAAAAGTTCGTGCAGATAACGCTTCGAGATGCCACAGGCTTCGGCCACGAATTCGGGCGACAGGGTGGGGTTGGACAGGTGCTTGCGGATCACCTGTTCGGCCCGACGCAGATGTCCGGCCCGCACCGATGTGCGCACCTGATGGTCATCGGTCGCGGATTCGTCCAGAGCAAGGGCCAGCACATCGACGATCTGCTGGCCAAGGATGTCTGCCGCACGCCCCGCTGACAGGGGCAGCGAATGAAGCTGATGCATCAGCGAGGTAAAGAGCGACGGAAGACCGCTGCGGCAGTCGATCGTCCTGGCACAGAACCTGTCCGGATCGCGGACCTTTTCGGCCAGCGACTTCTTGCTGATCTTCAGGACACTCAGCTCGTTCGTCGTGTCATAGGAAAAGCGGTAGGGTTCGTCGCCGCGTTCAAGGAGGAAACCGCCGGGGTCGCAGCGGACCTCGCGTCCCATCTGCTTGAACTCGACCGGACTAAGACGGGGGACGGTGATCAGATACTCTTCCTCGCGGGTATGGGTGATGTGCGTTGGCCGCCGCTCGTATTGCAGCGGTTCGGTTGCAAGGCGCGACAGGGAGACGTTTCCCATCTGCCGCTTCTCAAGGGTCCCGGAGAACGCACCGGCATCGCGGAAAGTCAGCTGCAACGGAAAGTAAGTTTCGCCGATCACGCGCGTCCAATGCGACGAGCGCTGGTTCGGCATGACCTGCGTAGTGTTATGCGCAACGATTTCCATGCGCCCTCTCCCCAAAGCGCTGATTGAGAATCGGTAGGCCCGAAACCGCTTTGCATCAAGTCTTTTCGGTCCGATCAGTCTGCCCCGTGCGCCGAGCGTCAAGCATTTGCGCGCTCGGCGACAAACGTGTCCCGCGATATGCGCGCAGATGCAAAGGATCACGCTTTGCGATGCAAGAGCGCGGCGCGGATTTCCTTCAGTCTACCGGGATTAAGAGAGGCTGGAAAACAGCCCGGGTTCAGGGGGGCTTTACCACGCTTCTGCAATCCGGTGCCGTTTTCCCATCCGGGGAGGAACAAGGGATGGCCAAACGCAATGTGGACCCGATCACGCTTTCGGTCGTGCGGGGCGTGCTTGAAACTACACAGCGCGAGATGACGCTGACGCTGGAACAGACGGCACGGTCGTCGGTGTTCAATCTGGCGCATGACTATTCGACCGCGCTGTTCAACCACACGCCGGAGATGATCCTGCAGGGGCAGGATATCCCGATCCATCTGGGCAGCCTGATCCCGGCCATGAAATCGGTCGCGCGCTTCTTCGAAGGCGAAATCAACGAAGGCGACCTGATCCTGCACAACGACCCCGCCTATGGCGGCAGCCATATCATCGACACCTGCATGTACATGCCCGTGTTCTACGAGGGCGAGCTGGTCTTCTGGACGGTCTGCAAGGGCCATCTGACCGATATCGGCGGGCCGGTTCCCGCAGGCTACAACCCCAATGCGACCGAGATCTTCGCCGAAGGTCTGCGCATCCCGCCGGTCAAGCTGTGGGATCGTGGCCGTCCGCGCAAGGACGTGATGAACCTTCTGCTGACCAACATGCGGGCCCGTCGTGATCAGGAAGGTGATTTCAACGCTCTGATCGGGGCATGTCAGGTGGGCGCGCGCAATCTGATCAACCTGATGAAGAAATACGGCAAGGATGTCGTGCAGGATTGCATCGCCGAACTGCTCGACATGGCCGAGGCGCATATGCGCAAGCTGATCTCGGACGTGCCGGACGGCACCTATACCGGCACCGCGATCCTTGAAGACGCAGGCCACGGCTACGGCGATTTCGAGATCACGGCCACGGTGACGATCAAGGGGGATGGCTGCCATATCGCCATCGCCTCGCCCCCGCAGATCCCCTATTTCATCAACAGCTACGAAGGCAACAGCCATTCCGGCGTCTATCTGGGCCTGATGATGTTCGCCCAGTTGCCCCCGCCCTATAACGAAGGGCTCTATCGCTGCGTGACGACGGACATGGGGCCGAAGGGGACACTGTGCAACGCGAAATCCCCCGCGCCGCACATGAACTGCACCACCACCCCGATGGAAACGCTGACCGATGCCGTGCGTCTGGCCTTTGAGCAGGCGGCACCGCACAAGGTTTCGGCCAGCTGGGGCCATGCCAATGGCTGCAACATCGCAGGCTGGGACAAGCGCCATGACGAGGAATATGTGACCATGGTCCTTGCCTCGATCATCTCGGGAGCGGGGGCCACGGCGCAGGCCGATGGCTGGCACGCGGTCGGCCCGGAATGCTGCTTTGGCGCGCTGACCAGCGGCGATATCGAGATGCTGGAGCACAGCTATCCGATCATCATCCACCGCTATTCGCTGATGGAGGACTCGGGCGGCGCAGGCAAGAACCGTGGCGGCTCCGGCACCTGCTGGGAGGTGGAGCCGCTGGACACGCCCATGACGCTGATCACCTTCGGCGAGGGCCGCCGCATTCCCGCCATGGGGGCTGCAGGCGCGAAATCGACGATAATCGAGAAAAAGGTGGGCCGGCTGGAAGTCATCCGCAACGGTGAGACGAAGATCATCACCGACAACGTGATCGAAACCATCCAGCCCGGAGAGCGTGCGGCCAACAAGAACCCCGGTGGCGGCGGCTATGGCAACCCCTTCGAACGCGACGTGCAGAAGGTGGTCGAGGATGTGAGGAACGGCCTCGTTAGCCTTGAAGGGGCGCGGCTCGACTACGGGGTGGTGATCACCGACCGCGACAGCCTGTCGGTGGACCACGACGCCACCGCCCGTCTGCGCGCCGCCTGAAGCGCCCAACCCGAACCGCTCAACACGAAACGAATGCTTCCGGCTGCGGGGACGCCTGTCCCCGCCCTATCCCGGACACCCCGAAAGGACCCATCCCATGCAGAACCAGTATCGTCTCGGCATCGACGCCGGCGGCACGTTCACCGACTTCATCCTTGCCGACCGCAAGGGCAGCGTGCGCATCTTCAAGGCGTTGTCCACTCCGAACGACCCCACCGCCGCCATCCGCAACGGCTTGAAACTGATCGAAGAGGAAACCGGCCTTTCCCCCGAACAGATCGTGTCGAACGCGGACCTGTGCATCAACGGCACCACGGTCGGACTGAATGCGCTGATCACCCATAACGGGGCCAAGACTGGGCTGATCGCCACCCGCGGCCATGAAGACAGCATCGAAATCCGTCTTGGGCACAAGGAAGACGGCTACCGTTACGACCCTGAATACCCACCCGCGACAATGCTGGTGCCGCGCTACCTGCGGCGCGGCGTTGCGGAACGCGTGCTGTCCAACGGCAAGGTCCACACCCCCCTGAACGAGGAGGACGTGCGCGATGCCTGCCGCCACTTCCTGCGCGAAGGGGTGGAGTCGGTGGCGATCAGCTTCGTCTGGTCGGTGCTGCACCCCGAACACGAAGCCCGCGCCGCCGAAATCGTGCGCGAGATGATGCCCCATGTCCGGCTGACCGTGGGCAGCCAGCTTTACCCGCAGGTGCGCGAATACACCCGCACCTCCACCGCCATCGTAAACGCCTATCTCGCGCCGATCCTGCAACGCTATGTCGAGGCGGTCGATGCCTATTTCCAGTCGCTGGGCGCGCGCCATCCGGTGCGGTATTTCCAGTCGAACGGCGGTCTGGCGCTGGGCCATGTGGTCAGCGACCAGTCGGTCTATGCCATCAATTCCGGCCCCGCATCCGCCCCGCAGGCCGCTCTCTGGCTTGGCGAGCCTTGGGGGATGAAGGACATCATCACCGTCGACATGGGCGGCACGTCCTTCGACATCACCCTGACCCGCGACGGGCGGGCCAATGTGTCCAAGAATATCGACTTCCTGCGCTACCGCATCGGCATCCCGATGATCCAGGTCGAAACGCTG
The DNA here is from genome assembly GCF_036964905.1 of Gemmobacter denitrificans. Classification (NCBI taxonomy): domain Bacteria; kingdom Pseudomonadati; phylum Pseudomonadota; class Alphaproteobacteria; order Rhodobacterales; family Paracoccaceae; genus Gemmobacter; species Gemmobacter denitrificans. The sequence goes on along the minus strand of NZ_JBALHR010000013.1, from coordinate 23,732 downwards.
GGCGCGGGGGGCGGATCCATCGGCTGGATCGACAGCATGGGGCTGATGCAGATGGGTCCGCAATCGGCAGGGTCGGAACCTGGCCCAGCCTGCTATGACCAGGGTGGCGAAAAGCCAACCACAACCGACGCGAACCTTGTTCTGGGCTATCTCAACCCTGACGGTCTTGTCGGTGGCCGCCTGCCGCTGAACGTCGAAAAGGCCCGCCGTGCGATCAAGTTGCATCTGGCCGACCCGCTGGGAATCAGCGTTGAAAAGGCGGCCTACGGGATGTTCACCATCGTGAACAACAACATGGTCAACGCCATCCGCCGCGTGTCGGTCGAACGGGGCTACGATCCGCGCGACTTCGTGCTCAACTGCGCGGGCGGGGCGACGGCGGCGCACATCACCGCTCTGGCGCGCGAGATGGGCATCCGCAAGGTGCTGATCTCGAAACTTGCCTCGGGACTGTGCGCCTTTGGCCAGATCCTGTCGGACGTCAAATACAATTATATGGCCCCCGTCGCCGCGCGTCTGGAAGGGGGCGAGTCCGCCGTCCGCCTGAACCGCCTGTTCGGAGAGTTGGAGGGGCGCGGCCGGGCGGACCTGATGGCCGATGGCTTTACGGATGACCGTATCTCGGTCCGGCGCAGCCTTGACATGCGCTATGTTGGGCAAGTGCATGAATGCACCGTAGACATCGAAGCCTTCGACATCACCGAAGCCGCGCTGGACCGCCTGAAGGCCGCCTTCCATGCGCGTCACGAGGAACTTTACACCTATTCCGAACCGCATAGCGCTGTGGAGGTGGTGAACGTCGAAAGCGCGATCACCGGCGCGGTTGATAAGCCCGGACGCATGACTTCGGCCCCCGGCAAGGGCGCGCATTCCGCGCTGAAGGGCACACGCGAGATGATCTTCACCGCCGATGGCATCCCGCATGAAACGCCCGTCTATGACGGTGCGCTGTTGGGCGCGGGCGACCGCATCACCGGTCCCGCCGTGATCCAAGAGGTGACGACGACCATCGTGATCGAACCGGGCTGGATGGCCGAACTCGATGCCTCGGCGGTCTATGTGCTGACGATGGCTGCCGATCCCGCCACCCATCAGCGTGCCGCGCGCGCGGTCGAGGTGGCCTGACATGGCGCTGGCGCTGGAACAGGTGGGGGTGGCCTTCGGCGGCTTCCGCGCGTTGACCGACGTCTCGCTGTCGGTCAATGCGGGTGATGTCGTCGGGCTTATCGGCCCCAACGGTGCGGGCAAGACCACCTGCATCAATGTCCTGACAGGCTTCCAGCGCCCGTCAAGCGGCCGGGTCCTGCTGGATGGGCGGGACGTTTCGGCGCTGCCCGCCCACCGCCTGCGCCGCGCCGGTGTGGCGCGCACCTTTCAGGCCGGTCGCCTGTTCGGCGGTCTGGATGTGCTGGACAATCTGGCCTGCACCGGCGTCGGCCTTGGCCTGCGCCGGGCCGAGTCGGAACGGCAGGCAAGCGATCTTCTGGGCTGGATGGGGATTGCTCCGCTCGAAAGCCGCCCAGCCGCCGGATTGCCCTATACCGACGAACGGCGCGTGGCCATCGCACGCGCCCTGATGGGCGATCCCGCCTACCTGCTGCTCGACGAACCCGCCGCCGGTATGTCGGAGGCAGAGGCGAACGATCTGGCCGCCCTGATCCGCCGCATCGCCCATGACCGCGGCATCGGCTGCCTGTTGATCGAACACAACGTCGGCCTTGTCCTGTCGGTCTGTTCCGATGTCGTCGTGCTGGATGGCGGACGCGTCATCGAACACGGTGACCGGAACGTGATCCTCGGCTCCCGTGCAGTGCGCGAGGCCTATCTCGGCGCCCACACGGAGGCCGCGTGATGGCCAAGCTGGGCATCTTCGACCTTGCGGTGCGCTATGGCAAGTTGACCGCCATCGCGGACCTGTCCTTCACCGTGGCCGAAGGGCAGCGCGTCTTCGTTTCGGGGCCGAACGGGGCGGGGAAATCTTCGCTTCTGTCCGCAATCGCGGGGTCCGTGCGCACGGCGCATGGCCGGATCGAGATGGACGGCGATATCCTTTCGGGCCTTGGGCCAGAGGCCATCGCGCGGCGTGGCCTGTCCATGGTGCCCGAAGGGCGTCGTATCTTTGCTGGCCTGAGCGTGCTAGAGAACCTGACCGTCGGCACCGGCATTCGGCGGGACCGCGGCGCGGTGGCCGATGATCTGGAAACCGTCTTCACCGCCTTCCCCATCCTGCGCGAACGGGCAAGGGCCAATGCGGGTGCCTTGTCGGGCGGGCAGCAGCAGATGCTGGCCATCGCCCGCGCGCTGATGACGAACCCCAAGGTGATGCTGGTGGACGAACCGTCCCTCGGCCTCGCCCCAAAGGTGGTGGACGAGGTCTATGACCGTCTTTGTCAGCTTCAGGCCCTGCGCGGGCTGACCTTGGTGATCGTCGAACAATCTTCGGCCCGCGCGGCTCGGGTGGGGGGGCGGATGCTCCTGATGCGGGGCGGGCGGATCGTGGCCGATGGCGACGCCACCGAATTCGCTGCCCGCGACCTGTTGACCGAAGCCTATTTCGGAGGTGCGGCATGAGCCTGCAACTGCTGTTCGACGCTCTGGCGCTGGGGGGCATCTACGCCATCGCTGCCCTGGGCATCGCGCTGATCTTTGGTGTCATGCGCTTGGTCAATTTCGCGCATGGCCAGTTTATCGCCTGCGCGGTCTTTGCGCTGATCGTGCCTTCGACGGATGCGCTGGCCGTGTTGGGGCTGGGTGCGCTGCCTGCGCCGGTACTGGTGCCGCTGATCCTGCTCATCGGGGCGGGGCTGGCCGTGGCGGCCGAGGCACTGGTCTTCCGTCCCATGCGGAACGCGTCACCAGTGGCGCTGATGGTGGGCAGTTTCGCCTTGGGCGTCGCATTGCAGAACCTGCTTCTGGTCCTTTACGGCGGGCGTCCCAAGGCGGTCAGCCTTTGGGCGGAACTGGGCCAGCCTGTGCAGGTGGGCAGTGCATCCGTCCCGCTGCTGCAATTGATCGTCATTGCGGCGGTCGCCGTCATCCTTGCCGGGCTTGCGCTGATGCTGCGCAAATCGCGGCTGGGTCTGGAAATGCGCGCCGCCGCCGAGGATTTCACCATGGCGCGGATGCTAGGCGTCCGGTCGAACCGCGTGATTTCGGGCGCCTTCGCGCTGTCGGGTGCCTTGGCTGCCGTGGTGGCGCTGGTTCTGGTCGCGCAGACCGGCGTGGCTGATGTCCGCATGGGCGGGCAGATCATGCTGGTGGCCTTCATCGCCACGGTCGTGGGCGGCATGGGCAGCCTGTCGGGCGCGGTGGCGGCGGGGCTGGGCATTGGCGCGGCCTCGGCCCTGTTGCAGGCGGGACTTCCCGCCGATGCCCGGCCGTTCCGTGACGCCTTCCTCTATGGCGGCGTCATTCTCGTCCTCCTGTTCCGGCCTCAGGGCCTTTTCGCCCCCGTCGGGGCCAAGCCGAGGGTCTGATCCATGACCAGCCAACACACGATCCGTCGCCGCATGGCGGCCACGACACCGGTCCTTCTGGCGTTGATCTTGCTGGCCTTCGTGCTTGCCGCACTGGCGCTGGGGGACCGTGCCATCGCTCGCATGGCCGCCGAGACGCTGATCCGCGTCACGATGGTCGTGGGCTTCTGGGTCTTTGTCGGCAATTCGGGTGTCGTCAGCTTCGGCCATGCCGCGTTTGGCTGCATAGGGGCCTATGTGTCGGCATGGCTGACCCTGCGGCCCGAGATGAAGGCGACCCTGCTTCCGGGCCTGCCAGAACTGATCGCCGCAGCGGATTGGCCGGTGCTTCCTGCGGCCCTTGCCGGTGGCGGGGCGGCTGCTCTGGTCGCGCTGGTGACGGGGGCGGCGATCCTGCGCCTGTCGGGGATCGCGGCATCCATCGCCACCTTCGCCTTCCTTGCGATGGTCAACACGATCTGGGCCAACTGGACGTCGGTGACGGGGGGGACATCCTCGGTCGTCGGGCTTGACCGCTACGTGACCCCCTGGGTCGCGCTGGGCTGGGCCGTTCTGGCGATCACGGTCGCCGCCGTCTATGCCTCCTCTGCCTCTGGCCTTGCCCTGCGGGCCACGCGCGAGGACGAGGTTGCCGCCGCCGCATCAGGCATCGACCGTTATCGCCACCGCCTGCTCGCCTTCACCCTGTCGGCCTTCTTCTGCGGGGCGGGGGGCGCGCTGATGGGCCACTTCATCGGCGTGATCAATCCCGACGGTTTCTATCTGAGCCTGACCTTCCTGATGTTGGCCATGCTGGTCATCGGCGGGGTGGGCTCGCTGTCGGGTGCCGTGATGGGCGTGCTGGCACTCTCCATCGCAGTCGAGGCGCTTGTGCGGCTGGAAAAGGGCGTGACGGTCGGCGCCGCGACCTTTGCCCTGCCACCCGGCAGCCAAGAGATCATCCTCGCCGTCGCCATGATCCTGATCCTGATCTTCCGTCCCGCAGGCCTGATGGCCGGACGCGAGGTGATGCTGCCTGCCCGCTGGGTCGCGGGTCGGGCGTCGCGTGAAACCTGAAAGACCCGACCAACAGGAGTGAACGGATGAAGAGACTTGCAAGCCACCTCGTGGCAATGACCCTGCTTGCCCAGCCAGTGCTGGCGCAGGATGACCTGACGGTGGGCTTCGCCATCGCCAAATCCGGCTGGATGGAAGCCTATGACACCCCGGCCGCCACCGCGGCCATGATTCGCATCGAAGAGATCAACGCGGCAGGCGGGCTGCTTGGCCGTCAGATCAAGGTGGTCGAAGCGGACACCCGCACCGATCGTGCCGAAAGCGCCAAGGCGGGGCTTGACGTGCTGGATCAGGGTGCCGAGATGATGGTCGTGTCCTGCGACTACGACTTCGGTGCCCCCGCCGCGCTGGTGGCCGAAGGCGAAGGGATGAACAGCTTCTTCCTCTGTGCCGAGGATGTGAAGGCGGGCATCCAGGGGGTCGGCCCGAACAGCTTCTCCTCGTCCGTCCTCGCCCCCGTGCAGGGTGCCACCATGGCCGAATGGGCACATGCCAAGCGCGAGGCGCGCACCGCCTACGTGCTGGAAGATACCTTCATCGAATACAACAAGGGCATCTGCACCGGCTTCAACTGGATGTTCCCGCAGCTTGACGGCGCGCAGATCGTCGGCAGCGATACGTTCAAGAACGACGATGCCTCGATCGCCAGCCAGATTACCCGCGTCAAGCAATTGCCCGAACAGCCTGATGTGATCATGCTCTGCTCGGTCATGCCCGGTGCGGCGGCGGCCGTGCGCCAGTTGCGCGCGGCGGGGATCAATTCGTTGATCCTGAACGGGTCGGCGGTCGATGGCTCCTATTGGCTTGCGGCGACGCCCGATCTTTCGGGCTTCGTGGTGCCGGTGCAGGGCTCTATCTACGGCGATGACCCCCGGCCCGAGGTGGAGGCCTTCAACAAGGCCTATGAAGCCAAGACCGGCAGCCGCCCCGCCAGCCAATATGCCTATCCGGGCTATGTGCTGATCGACCTTTGGGCCAAGGCCGTCGAACGGGCGGGCACGGTCGAAGGCGCTGCCGTCACGGCGGAACTGGAAAAGATGCGTGACGAACCCACCGCCTTTGGTCCGCGCAGCTTTACGCCCGAACTGCACCACCAGAACACGGCACTGATGCAGATCATCGAAATCACCGGCGGCAAGCCCGCGCGGGTGGATGAATGGCGCATCTCGCAGCCAGTTCCGATGGAAGTGCTGATGAAGAAGTGATGCCCCTCACGGGGCAAGGGTGGGGGCGTGGTCCGGCTGGGCCGCGCCCTTCGCTTCACAGGTAGGGCGGTGTGCAGGCCGAAACGACCACCGCCTCGCGGTCACCCACGTTTCGGAAGCGGTGGGGCTGGGTGGAGTCGAACAGGTAGCTGTCCCCCGCCTTAAGCACGGCGCATTGATCGCCCACCGTCACCTCGATCTCGCCTGCGATAACGACCCCGCCTTCGTGGGAGACATGTTCAAGCATCTGCGCGCCGGTATCGGCACCAGGTTCGTAGCGTTCGTAAAGGATTTGCAGGTTGTGCGCCTTGGCATCGCCCACCTGTTGCAGTGTCATTTTCCCGCGCGGATCGTCGAGCGTCGAATAAAGCCGCGTGGTCAGATCCCGCAACTCATGCGGTTTGAAGAATACGGACTGGCTGACAGCGGCGTCAGGTTCAAAGAATTCAGACATCGTGACGGAAAGACCGCCTAGAATCTTGCGCAATGATGCGACGGATGGGCTGGATCGGTTAGTTTCGATCATCGAAATCTGGCCGTGCGGCACACCAGATGCCTCGGCCAGTTGCCGTTGCGAAAGCCCTGCGGCCTGCCGCATCTGTTTCAGTCGTTCGCCTACATTGAAATCCTGCATGCCGACCATCCTGCCCTTTTGCCAACCATAGGGCTTGGTCGCGTGGCGCACAATCTTTTGTCGGTCGGTGCGCAGTATATCAAAACACGTTGCTCAGAATAATGCGCAATGCTACGCCGAGCCCAGCCAAAGTCCCAGGAGCACCGCCATGACCGAATCCGCCCGGCTTTCCGCCCGCAAATCCGCCGCCGTCGCCCGCGGCGTGGCCACCCGCGGCATCTATGCCGCCCGCGCCGAGAATGCCGAGCTTTGGGATGCCGAAGGGCGGCGCTTCATCGACTTCGCGGCCGGAATCGCGGTGAACAACACGGGGCACCGCCACCCGCGCGTGATGGCGGCGGTGGCGGAACAGGCGCAGGCCTTCACCCACACCTGTTTCCACGTCGCGCCTTATGAAGGCTACATCGCGCTGGCCGAACGTCTGAACGCAGCGACTCCGGGGGAGTTCGACAAAAAGACGATGCTTGTCACCACGGGGGCCGAGGCGGTGGAGAATGCCATCAAGATGGCCCGCGCCTATACCGGACGGTCGGGCGTGATCTCGTTCTCGGGCGCGTTCCACGGGCGCACGCTGCTGGGCATGGCGCTGACTGGCAAGGTCGCGCCCTACAAGAAGGGCTTCGGCGCCATGCCGCCCGAAATCGTCCATGCCCCTTTCCCGAATAACTTCCACGGCGTGACCGAAGCGGCGGCGCTGGAACAGTTGGAACGGCTGTTTGCATCCTCGGTCGATCCCGAACGGGTCGCGGCCATCATCATCGAACCCGTCCAGGGCGAGGGCGGGTTCAACATCGCGCCGACCGGTTTCCTGCGCGCCCTGCGCGAGATCTGTGACCGCCACGGCATCGTCCTGATCGCGGACGAGGTGCAGGCAGGCATGGCGCGCACGGGCAGGATGTTCGGTTTCGACCATTCCGGCGTGGCCCCGGATCTGGTGACGATGGCCAAGGGGCTTGCGGGTGGTTTCCCACTGTCCGCAGTCACTGGGCGGGCCGAGATCGTGGATGCGCCGAACCCCGGCGGGGTCGGTGGCACCTATGCGGGCAACCCCTTGGCGGTGGCCGCCGCCCATGCGGTGCTAGACGTGATCCGCGACGAAGACCTCTGCGCCCGCGCGACTGAGATCGGCGAGGTGATCCGCGCCCGACTGACCCAGATTGCGGCGCAGCAGGGGATGGAATGCATCGGCGATGTGCGCGGGCTTGGGGCGATGAACGCGCTTGAACTCGTCACCAGCCGGACGGGGAACGCGCCCGACGCCGCCCTGACCGCCGCCGTGGTGGCGGAAGCCGAGGCGCGGGGGCTGATCCTTTTGTCCTGCGGCACGCGCTACAACGTCATCCGCCTGCTGCCCCCGCTGACCATTCCGATGGACCAGTTGCAAGAGGCGCTGGATATCCTCGAAGCCTCGATCGAGGCGGCCGTGATGAAGAAAGCCGCCTGATACCGGCCTTTCCCGTTCAAGACACCGACACTTGCCCGTTGCGGGCAGGGGGCAACCCCGTGCTGGCCCAAGGATCGCCCACCATGACCAACGCGCATCTGAACCTGATCGACGGCATCTGGATGCCGGGGGATCATCTGACCGAAAACCGCAATCCGTCGGACCTGTCCGATCTGATTGGCCATTACGCCGCCGGAACCGCCGCGGACGTGGACCGCGCGGCGCAGGCGGCCACAGGGGCGCTGCCCGCATGGCTGGCCAAGGGGCCACTCGCGCGGGCCGAACTCCTCGACCGGATCGCCCGCCGCATCGACGCCGAGGCCGAGGTGATCGGGCGGATGCTTGCGCGGGAAGAGGGCAAGATCCTGCCCGAAGCCGTGGCCGAAGTGCGCCGCGCCGCCCAGATCTTCCGCTTCTTCGGCGGCGAGGCGCTGCGCATTGCGGGGGATGCCATCGCCTCGGTCCGGCCGGATGTGGACATCACCGTCACGCGCGAACCGCTTGGCGTCATAGGCCTGATCACGCCGTGGAACTTCCCGGCCGCCATTCCCGCATGGAAGGTGGCGCCTGCGCTTGCCTTTGGCAATGCGGTGATCCTGAAACCTGCCGATCTGGTGCCCGGCACCGCGCAAATGCTGGCGCGCATCATCCATGAAGAGGGCTGCCCCGCAGGCATCTTCAACCTTGTGATGGGGCCGGGTTCGGTCGTCGGTCATGCGCTTGTCCACCACCCACTTGTCACGGCGATTTCGTTCACCGGATCGGTCACCACGGGCCGCGCCATCGCCCGCAGCGCCGCTGAAGGGATGAAGAAGGTCCAGCTCGAAATGGGCGGCAAGAACCCGATGGTCGTGCTGGACGATGCCGATCTGGATATCGCGGTTCCGGCCTGCGTGAACGGGGCCTACTTTTCCACGGGGCAACGCTGCACCGCCTCGTCCCGGCTGATCGTGCAGTCGGGCATCCATGACGCCTTTGTCGCGCGCCTGACGGGGGCGATGCAGGACCTGCGCGTCGGCCACGCACTGGACGGTGACAGCCAGATCGGTCCCGTTGCTTCAGCCGCCCAGTTGCAGGGCAATCTGGATTACGTGGCTCTTGCCCGCGCCGAAGGCTGCGAGGTGATCGGCGGCGACACGTTCGACGGCCCAACTGAAGGCTTCTTCCAGCGCCCCGCCCTGTTCCTGAACGCTCGCAATGACATGCGCGTGTCGCGCGAGGAAATCTTCGGCCCCTGCGCCGCCGTCATCCGCGTGGACAGCTTCGACGAAGCCCTTGCCGTGGCGAATGACACCGATTTCGGCCTGTCCGCCGGTATCTGCACCGCCTCGCTGAAGCACGCCCGCGCCTTCCGGCAGGGGGCAAAGGCGGGGATGGTCATGGTCAACCTGCCCACGGCGGGGGTCGATTTCCATGTGCCGTTCGGTGGTACCAAGGGCAGTTCGCACGGTCCGCGCGAACAGGGCCGGTATGCGGCCGAGTTCTTCACCACCATCAAGACCAGCTACAGCTTCGCGGGTTAGGCCATGCAGAAATCCCTGATCCTGACCATCAACCCCGGCACCACCACCACGCGCATTGGCCTGTTCCTGCCAGAAGGGGCGGAGGTGCGGGCTGTACTCGATGAAACCATCGACCATGACGAAACGGTCATGGCGGATTTCGACGGGATCGCCGCGCAACTGCCCTTCCGGGCGCAGGCGGTGCAGGACTTCCTCGACGCCATTCCAGGCGGGGTGCGGCTGGCTGCCGTGGCGGGGCGGGGCGGGATGCTGTCGCCCGTGCCGGCGGGGGTGATCGTTGTTGATGACGGGCTGGTGGATTTCGCGCTGCACCGCCCCGTGCATCACCATGCCTCGAACCTCGGCGCGCCGCTTGCGCAGCGGATCGCGGCGGCGGCGGGCTGTCCGGCCTTTGTCGTCGATCCCGTCTCGGTCGACGAACTGCCCCCCGTGGCGCGCGTGTCGGGCTGCCCGGACATCCAGCGCTTTTCCTTTGTCCATGCGCTGAACATCCGGGCCTGCGGGCGGCGGCTTGCCACCCGACTGGGCAAGCCTTTCGCGGAACTGGATGCCGTGGTCGCGCATATGGGGGCGGGCATCTCGGTCGCCGCCCTGCGCAAGGGCCGGATCGTGGACAGCACGAACCGGATGGAGAATTCCCCCTTTTCGCCTGAACGGGCGGGGGGGCTGCCGCCCATGGCCCTGATCGACCTGTGCTATTCCGGGCGCTTCACCAAGGATGCGTTGAAGCGGCGGCTTTACGGGCAGGGTGGGGTTCACGCATATCTTGGCACCAAGGACATGCGCCGCGTCGAGGCCATGATCAAGGCTGGCGATGCCAAGGCGCAACTGGTCTGGGAGGCGATGGTCTACCAGATCGGCAAGGCCATTGGCAGCATGGCCGCTGTTCTGGACTTCCGCCCCGACGGGATCGTCCTCACAGGGGGCATGGCCCACTCCCGGCGCTTGACCAGCGTCCTGACCGACCGGATCGGCGCCTTTGCCCCCGTCACCTGCTATCCCGGCAGTCACGAAAGCGAAGCGCTCGGCGCCGGTGCCGCACGCGTTCTGGCAGGCGTGGAAAAGGCTCGCACATGGCCCGTCTCCCCCGAGGTGGAGCCGATGCCATGGTGATCCGCACCTTCGCCCACTTGGATGCCGCCATGGCGGTGCGCCCGCCGCTGCGCCCTGCCGTCGCCGGAGCCGACGATGCGGCCACCCTGACCGCGCTGGCCGATGCGCTTGGGACAGGGCGCATTTCGGGCGCGGTTCTGGTCGGGGACGCCGAAGCGATCACGCGCCTTCTGCCGCAGTCGCTAGATGGCAAGGTCGTCATCCTCCCCGCGCGGGATGCGACGGAGGCCGCCGCCCTTGCCGTCGCCGCGATCCGCGCGGGCGAGGCGGATGTGCTGGTCAAGGGCAGTGTGGACAGCGCTGCCTATCTGCGCGCCGTGGTGGCGCGCGAGGCGGGCCTGCGCGCCTCTGACGTGCTGTCGAACGTCACGCTTGCCGAAATGCCTTCGCTCCCGCGCCTGATCGGGGCAACGGATAACGGCATCGTCGTGCTGCCGACGCTGGAGCAGAAACGCGCCATCCTGCGCAATGCGGTGCCGCTTTTCGCGGGTCTGGGCGTGTCTCCCCTGCGGGTGGCGGCCATTGCGGCATCCGAAAAGGTCCATCCGTCGCAACCTGCCACTACCGATGCGGCAGCCCTGCGCGACGAATGGGCCATGGGCAGCGGGTCGGTTCTGGTCGATGGCCCCTTCGGCTACGACGTGGCACTCTCGTCTGCGGCTGCGGCGAAGAAGGGCTTTGCCGCGTCGCTCGTCGCGGGGCAGGCCGACCTGATCCTGTTTCCGTCCATCGAGGCGGGCAATGCAACGGTCAAGGCGTGGAAACTGCACGGGCAGGCCCGCACCGCCAGCATCGTCATGGGCGCGCGGGTGCCGGTGCTGCTCAACTCGCGGGCCGATGGTCCAGAACAGCGGCGGTTTGGTCTTTTGCTGGCGGCTGCCGTGCTGGCAGGACAGGGGGGCAAGCCATGACCGTGCAAAGCGTCGGCGTCGTTGGCGCAGGGCAGATGGGCAACGGCATCGCCCATGTCTTCGCATTGGCAGGCTATGACGTGCTGCTGAACGACATCAGCCAGGCCAGCATCGACAAGGCGCTGGCCACCATAGACCGCAACATCGAACGGCAGGTCAGCCGCGGCAAGGTCACTGCTGACGAGAAAGCCGCCGCCCTGTCGCGCATCCGCACCACGCTGAAACTCGCCGACCTCGGCGCGACCGACCTGATCATCGAAGCCGCGACCGAACGCGAAACCGTCAAGCAGGCGATCTTCGAAGACCTGCTGCCCCACCTGAAGCCCACGACGATCCTGACGTCGAACACCTCGTCGATCTCGATCACGCGGCTTGCAAGCCGCACGGACCGGCCCGAGAAGTTCATGGGCTTCCACTTCATGAACCCCGTTCCGGTGATGCAGCTTGTCGAACTGATCCGCGGCATCGCCACCGATCAGGACACATGGGACAGCCTGCACTTGGTGGTGAAGAAACTGGGCAAGACCGCGGCAAGCGCCGAGGATTTCCCCGCCTTCATCGTGAACCGCATCCTGATGCCTATGATCAATGAGGCGGTCTATACGCTTTACGAAGGCGTGGGCAACGTGAAGTCGATCGATGAGGCGCTGAAACTGGGTGCGAACCATCCGATGGGTCCCTTGGAACTTGCCGATTTCATCGGGCTGGACACCTGCCTTGCCATCATGAACGTGCTGCATGACGGGTTGGCCGACACGAAATACCGCCCCTGTCCGCTGCTGACGAAATATGTCGAGGCAGGCTGGCTCGGCCGCAAGACGCAGCGGGGGTTCTATGACTACCGCGGCGAAATCCCCCTTCCCACCAGATGAACGGAGAAGCGCGATGAAGGTGCTCGTGCCTGTCAAACGTGTGATCGACTACAACGTGAAGGTCCGTGTGAAAGCGGATGGCAGCGGGGTCGATCTGGCGAATGTGAAGATGTCGATGAACCCCTTCGACGAGATCGCCGTGGAAGAGGCGATCCGTCTGAAGGAAAAGGGCGTGGCGACCGAGGTCGTGGTCGTCTCGATCGGCGTGAAGCAGGCGCAGGAGACGCTGCGGACCGCACTCGCCATGGGTGCGGACCGCGCGATCCTGATCGAAGCGGCGGCAGATGTGCATACCGACATCGAACCGCTGGCCGTGGCGAAGCTGCTGGCGGGCGTGGTCAAGGAAGAAGGCCCCGGTCTGGTGCTCTGCGGCAAGCAGGCCATCGACAACGACATGAACGCGACGGGCCAGATGCTGTCGGCGCTCTTGGGCTGGTCGCAGGCCACCTTCGCATCCGAAGTGGCGATCGAGGGCGACACGGCAAAAGTCACCCGTGAGGTGGACGGCGGGCTTCAGACCATCTCGGTCAAGATGCCCACGATCATCAGCGTGGACCTGCGCCTGAACGAGCCGCGCTATGCAAGCTTGCCCAACATCATGAAGGCCAAGACCAAACCGCTCGCCACCAAGACCCCCGCCAATTACGGCGTGGACGTCACGCCGCGCCTGTCGGTCGTCAAGACCGTGGAACCGGCAGGCCGCAAGGCGGGCGTGAAGGTCGGCTCGGTGGACGAGCTGATCGCGAAACTGAAAGACGAAGCGGGGGTGATCTGACATGGCCGTTCTTCTGCTTTCCGATGTGAATGACGGACAACTGGCGACCGATGCGGTGGCCAAGGCGCTGTCTGCCGTGAAGGGCTTGGGCGATGTCCACATCCTCGTCGCAGGCACCTCCGCCGCAGCCGCTGCAGAAGCCGCCAAACTCGACGGCGCGTCCAAGGTGCTGCACGCCGATGACGCGGCCTTCGACCACGGCATGGCCGAACCCACCGCCGCGCTGATCGTGTCTCTGGCTGGCAACTATAGCCACATCGCTGCTGCCGCGACCGCCTTCTCCAAGAACGTCCTGCCCCGCGCTGCGGCGCTGCTCGACGTCATGGTGATCTCGGACGTGACCGCCGTCCTGGACGCCGACACCTTCGAACGCCCGATCTACGCGGGCAACGCGATCCAGACGGTGAAGTCGTCGGATGCGAAGAAGGTCCTGACCATCCGCACCGCCTCCTTCAACGCCGTCGCGAACTCCGGTTCCGCCGCCGTCGAAAAGGTGGCCGCCGCCGCTGACTCCTCGCTCTCGAAATGGGTCGAGGACAAGGTCGCCGCCTCCGACCGCCCCGAACTTACCTCCGCAGGCATCGTCGTCTCTGGTGGCCGGGGCGTGGGCAGCCAAGCCGACTTCGCCCTGATCGAGAAGCTCGCGGACAAGCTCGGCGCAGCCGTCGGTGCGTCCCGCGCCGCTGTCGACTCGGGCTACGCCCCGAACGACTGGCAGGTCGGCCAGACCGGCAAGGTCGTGGCCCCCCAGCTTTACGTCGCCGTGGGCATCTCGGGTGCGATCCAGCACCTTGCGGGGATGAAGGACTCCAAGGTCATCGTCGCCATCAACAAGGACGAAGAAGCCCCGATCTTTCAGGTGGCCGATTACGGCCTCGTGGCCGATCTGTTCGACGCCCTACCCGCTTTGACCGACCGGCTTTGAATTTGGCGGCCCAACCCCTCCTCTAAGACGGATGAGGCCGCCAACAGGGTCCCCGCAACCTGCGGGGACCCGCCCTGACCCTGATGGAGCGCTGACATGCTTGCCGTGAACGAACCGAGTTTCCGAGAATCCGTTGACCTGATGTTCAACCGCGCGGTGCGTCTGATGGACCTTTCGCCGGGGCTTGAGAACAAGATCAGGGTCTGCAACTCCACCTACACCGTCCGCTTCGGCGTCCGTCTGCGCGGCAAGATCGAGACGTTCACCGGCTACCGCTCTGTCCATTCCGAACATATGGAACCCGTGAAGGGCGGCATCCGCTATGCGCTGTCGGTCAATCAGGACGAGGTGGAGGCGCTGGCCGCGCTGATGACCTACAAATGCGCGCTGGTCGAAACCCCCTTCGGCGGGTCGAAGGGGGGTCTTTGCATCGATCCCCGCGCGTGGGACGAACATGAGCTGGAACAGATCACCCGCCGCTTCGCCTATGAGCTGATCAAGCGCGACCTGATCCATCCCGCGCAGAACGTGCCCGCCCCCGACATGGGCACGGGCGAGCGCGAGATGGCCTGGATCGCCGACCAATACGCGCGGATGAACACCACCGACATCAACGCCAAGGCCTGCGTCACCGGCAAGCCGCCGCACGCGGGCGGGATACAGGGGCGGGTCGAGGCGACGGGGCGCGGCGTGCAATACGCGCTGCGCGAATTCTTCCGCCACCCCGAAGATGTGGCCCGCGCGCGGCTGTCGGGCGGGCTGGAAGGCAAGCGCATCATCGTGCAGGGTCTGGGCAATGTGGGATACCACGCGGCCAGGTTCCTGTCGGAAGAGGACGGGGCGAAGGTCATCGCGATCATCGAACGCGACGGGGCGCTGGTCAGCGCAGCGGGGCTGGAGGTGGAGGCGGTCAAGCAGCACCTCGCCGCGACGGGCGGCTTGCAGGGCTTTGCCGGGGCGACCTTCGTCGAACAGGGCGCTTCGGTGCTGGAGGAAGACTGCGACATCCTGATCCCCGCCGCGATGGAAGGCGTGATCAACTTGTCGAATGCCCACCGCATAAGGGCGCCCCTGATCCTCGAAGCGGCCAATGGCCCGATCACCTATGGCGCGGACGAAATCCTGAGCAAGAAGGGCTGCGTCATCATCCCCGACCTTTACGCCAATGCGGGTGGCGTGACGGTCAGCTACTTCGAATGGGTCAAGAATCTGTCGCATATCCGTTTCGGCCGCATGCAGCGCCGGGCCGAGGAAGCCCGTTCGCGCCTGCTGGTGGATGAGCTGGAGCGACTGTCGGCCGATCAGGGGCTGGGCTGGAGGCTGACCGCCGACTTCAAGGACCGCTTCCTCACCGGATCGGACGAACTGGCGCTGGTACGGTCAGGCTTGGACGACACGATGCGGACTGCCTATCAGTCGATCCGCGAGGTCTGGCACGCCCGCCCCGAAGTCCCCGACCTTCGCGTGGCTGCCTACATGACCGCGATCGACCGCGTCGCAAAGACCTACCGCAGCAAGGGGCTATGAAGATATCGATCTGTGTCCCGTTTACGGATCAGAAGCTTGCCTATCGACGCCGTGGCATTGAAGCGTCCGCTTTCCGCCGAGGCTGTGTAAAAACCCAGATTTATGCTATGCTTACGCATGGTTGGGGGGCTTTGCGTGGCAGGTTTCATCGAGGGTGTCCGCCGAGATCAAACGACGCTTTTCCCGAAGCGGTTGGACGACTGGATCGGGGAAGATCACCTTGTGCGCGTGGTTGATCTGTTTGTTGACCAGCTTGATCTGGCCGCGCTCGGTCTCCAACGCCATGCCGCGGCCCGCACTGGGCGTCCAGGGTATCATTCGGCGGTGCTGCTCAAGCTTTTCATCTACGGCTATCTGAACCGGATCCCCTCCAGCCGCCGCCTGGAATGCGAAGCAGGTCGCAATGTCGAGTTGATGTGGCTGACCGGTCGACTGGTTCCTGATCACAAGACCATTGCGGATTTCCGGTGCCAGAATGGCCCGGCGATCCGTAAAGCATGTGCGAAGTTCGTCGATCTCTGCCGCCGCATCGGTGTTCTGAAGGGCGAGGTCGTCGCTGTTGACGGGAGCAAGTTCAAGGCGGTGAACAATGAGGCCCCGAACGCCACTGGTTCGAGAGAGGGGCCGAATGACCGGAACTTCACCAAGGGCAAGATCGCCAGTCGCCTCGCCCGTCTAGTCCTCGAGCCCCGAGGCATCGGCCACGGCTTCCCAAGCGGGGAGGATGCCTTCGGAGAGGTGGACGAGGCCGTCGATCACCACCTCGGCCCCCGGCGCATATTCGCGGATCGCCTGATCTAGCGGGCGCGAGGCTGTGCCGCGGCGCTGGAAGCTTTTCCCCGGCTGGTCAGCATTTGGCAGCCGGTCGCGGAGGTTCTGGAAAGTGACGACATCGGTCGGAAAGCCGTAGGCGGGGGTGAAGCCGCGGCGGGCGAGTTCGCCCAACAGGAATTCACCGGCCAGGCGGCGGGCGCGGAACTCCATTGCGGTGCGGATGTCCTTGTCGGCTGCGGTGGCGGCGGCATCGAGGAGCAGGCGGTGTTCGTTCCGCCAACGGCGGACGAAGTCTTCGAATGCGGCCTGCGTGCGGGCGACGAGGACCGGGGGGCATCGGCCGCAAGGACCGTTCCGGCGACGAGATCGCGCAGGGGCTGGGTCTGGGCGGTGGCCCAGGGGCCTTCGAGGGCGGCGAGGAAGGCATCGGCCCTCGCATCGGGGAGGAGCGGTTCGGCGGGCAGTGCGGTAGGTGCCTGCCTGGGCCAGGGCGATGTCGGGCAGGCCGCCCTCGGCGAGTAGGGAGTAGAGAAACTCCCGATGGCCGACTTGACCGCGCCGGAGGCTGCGGCCCCAGGCACGCAACCCGTCTTCGGTGATCCTCTGGACAAAGGCGTAGTCCGGCCGCGGCTGAGCAAGGCCGGCGAATACGAAATCCCAGGTCAGGTATCCGCCGGGATGGGCGGTGCGCAGGTATTCGGCAGCCCAAAGGACGAAAGCCTGCGCCGTGGAGGCGAGCGGCTCTTCGGTGCCGATGCGCAGGCGCAGTAGTCGCCCGAGGGCGGCCAGTTCCTTATCGTCAATCGTGTAGGCATGCAGCGGGCGCACGTCCGGCCGATCAAGCCCGTTGCGCAGAAGAATGTCTGCCAGACGTTGCATGGGGACGCGGCACCACCTGTGACCAACCTGGCGACATGGTTCCAAGGAAATGGCCGGATGTCTATGGGGCAAAGCGTGGATTTTCCCGGTAAGTTCCTTTTTTTGCAAACACTTGATCGATAATCATCCGGTTGACGCCGCGGTTGATCAGGCGGCCTCGGCCTGACCGGTGCGCACTGGCGCCCAGTTCTATGGCAAGAGCTCGTCGAGGGGGGGCGCCATTGGGCTCGAACCATGAATGGATGGCAGACACGAGAAAAGGGATTCGGTGACCCACCTTGGCAAATTGGTGCCGTCGGCGTGAGGCACATAATCAGAGCCCTGTCGTGGCATAATCCCTCTGACGCCGAAAGTGCTTAGCGGAAAACTTTTTCGCAAATCATGCAGCATTCCTTGAGGTTTTGAGGCCGCAAGCCCTTGAAATCGCGAAACAGTGTCTTGATCCTGCCCCCGCAACCAAAATCATCTTGAATTATCAACGACATGCGCCCCGCCAAACAGCGGGGCTTTTTGCTGCGCTACGCGCGGGTCAACAATAGGTCAACAAACGGACGGATTCCGCGTGCAAGATCAGCGGGATAGTAGCCCGGCAGGATCAACAATGCGCCGAAACCGCACCGGAGCGCGTTCAATCGGATAGGGCAGTCTGCGACGCCGCTTCCAGACACCAAATAATGGCCAAGACGACATCATCAAGAAGCAAGCCCACGGGTCCGCTTGGTTTAAGCGTCCCACTAGGCTTTCGATTAAGTGCTGCCATCATCTAACAAGAGTTGCGGCGCTGATGGTATCTTTGCTTGAGGCGGCGTTATCGCAGCTTGCACCTCAACCTCAGCGAGGTCGCTAGGATTGATGTTCCGCTTTCTGGAGTCCCTCGGCCAACCCTCTTTGGGACCGAGAGCCTGTTCCACCATGCCAACCAATTCACGCTCGTTGTAAGGTCGCCCGTTCTTTTTGAACAATAACTTTCTGCCTATTGTGATGTCCCTCTTAAGTTCATTGAGAATGTCCGGGTACTCTCTTTCGAACTGTAGGAAGTCAATCCGGCCTGTGTGGACCTCCTGCGAATGCGTGATTGACGTGGGGACGAACATGAACCTAGATGCTGCCGTCGGTCCCGTCCCAGGCTCCTTGGTAAGAAGAAGGCCAACAAAGCTACCATCGGCACGCTTTCCATCGCTTCGATCGATAATTAGGACCTTTGCTGCGACTCCGTTATCTGAAGTGCCCCAGAATACAATTTGTGAACCAAATGCTATACAAACACCCCACGTTTCCCTGTTATTTGTGCCCTGCAGATAGAAGTTACCAAACTGTGGAAATGGAGATTCGTGATCTGGTCTTCTAATGGCAGTGAAAGATTTCTGAACATAGCCACGTTCCGAGCTCAATCTATATGTTAAGTAATGGGTAAAAGTTCCAGCTTCTGACGGGAACAGAAAGTTCTCCGCTTGCTCACCGCTGTCGTCATCTATCTTCAGGAGTGCAATGAACAGCCGAGCTAAACGGCGGAATTGCCCCGATGACCGAATTTTAGCCCCGGAACGGGCCACAGACTCGTTCTTTTCGTTCGTTTCAACTTCTTCTTCCAGGGAGTAGGCGGCCTCAAAGTCCTGAATGAGAGCCGCCATCTTTCCTGCGGCACTACGTTCCTTCTCAGAACGCTCTGGGTTTCCCTTCTTGCGTAGGTACCTCCGGAAGCCAAGCAGGAGGCCTGTAAATTTATGCTCGCTTTGATCACCGCGTTTGCCGCGCAGCAGGCGGCGGTAGGTCGACTCAGACGCGATGAAACGGTCCTTTTCCTTTGAACTGTGCTGACCTTCGTCAATCGCGACCCGCACGATGCCTTCTAACTGAGCTGGCTTCAGGTTGAAGACCGGCATGAGGTCTTCAAGCGCATCTCTGATTCGTTCCCGGTTCGTAGGCGTCCAAAAGTGACCGTACTTGTCCAACCGCGTGCCCCCCATTTGAACGAGAAATGACGGTGATTTGACAGAGCGTCAAGCGCTCCGTCATCTTGCTTTCATTGTTCGTTCAGAAATCGGGCTTGAGCCATGTCTGAGTCATGCACAGACTTATCCACGGCGCGGTGGCGGCCAAATGATCGAAGGGCAACAGTCTGTTTCGATTTTGGGCGTGTTAGAGTTGGCCCAGGGCGGTGAGAGGCCCTGGGCCGTGCCAAGCGGTCCGTCATGAACATCACCTGGGACTGAACCCGGCGCGCCTGGCGGCTCTACCCTAACACCTATCAGAGGTGGAGCAAGCGCATGAAGTAGTCCCTCTACTAGAGGAACTAAAAAATGCTACACAACGTCGTTGCCAGCCGCGGTAGTGCCGCGAGCGACGAAGAACTGCGCATCTTGTATGCGATTTCGAAAGCGGGGACCGTCAAGTCGGCTACCGTCCGTTTGACCTCCGAAGAGATGGAGATCGGTTGGACGGTCGCGAAGAAGCTCCGGATGCTGGGCAAAATCGATGACGATCCGGCCGCGTTTCAAAAGCAGGCTGATCACATCGTGATGTCGCACCTGCCCGCTCTTTACATGGACTGCGTCGATCTCGCGCGAGCGGGTGTGCCGCAGATTTCCGTCGTGGGATTGCCGTCCGTCTGCCCTCTGACGATCACGCCTTCGGACGGGGTCGTCGTTGAGGATGCAGTGCGTGCTCAAGTGGGCTTCCTCGTCGCCCTGCTTGGCGCTGCGGGTGTCGTGGCAAAGGGCATCCGGCGATAGCCGCTGGCGGGCGGCGTGCCGTAAACGGATTCAAAGGCGAACGCGACTTGCGTCCGCGCGCCGGGCTGGCGTGCCATGGATCAGTCCTTACGGGGGTGGGGTCAGAGAAGCGGGTCGGTCGTGGCGTAGGCGAGGATCACCGGGATCACCGCCGCCTTCAGGCCCTCGTTGCCGTCGATCGCCAGCAGCACCGGTTCCGGCGCCTCGGGCGTGATATAGTCGCAAAGGCCGCCAAGCGTGCGGTCGGCGGCGAGCGCCGTGCCGATCGCCAGGCGGAGAGCGTCAAAGGCGGCATCCCGGGCGGCGGGTGTGCCATCCACGACCACTTCGATCTCGGCCCGGTGTTCGTAGTAGTATCCCGGCGGCGATAGCCACACCTCCGGCGGCCCCGGATCGCCATCGCGCAGGATCACCACCCCGGCGGCAGGCACCTTCTCGGGCAGGATCGCATTGCGCTGCACCTTGGCCCCTGGCGGCATCGCGCCAGACAATAGGCTATGTAGCGACGCGAGCAGGCGCTCGGCCGTGGATTGCGTGGGCAGGGGCGGCTTCCGATCGGTCTCTTGGGCCAGAGAGCCTTGCTCGTGGCCATTTCTGTCGCTTGGACAACTCAGCGCTTGGCGGCTAGGTTCGAACGAGATGGTTCAACTGCTTGTATGGGATAGCGAATGCACGTTTTCGATCTGCCTCCTGCCATTGCCGACTTGGTTGCCGCCCGAAACCGTGTCCGCGACTACTACAAGGACCTGCTCGCCCGCGGCGGCCACGAGGTCAGTCTCGAGTACACGCTGGACGGAAACCTTGTGGGCGATATCGGAGAGGCGCTGGCGGTCGAACTTTTCGGGATCAAGCTGGTGAGCAACAAGTCTCATCCAGGCATTGACGGTCGCAGCCCTTGCGGAAAGTCGGTGCAAGTCAAGGCCACCGGCCGCGGTTTGGGGCCAGCATTTCGCCCGGTGGAAACCCGGGCAGATCATCTTCTGTTCTTCGATCTCGATTTCGACCGCTGCAAGGGCACCGTTTTCTACAACGGGCCCGAGCATCCGGTGATCGCAACGTTGCCCGCATCGTGGGTCGGCCAGCGCCTCGTTTCCAGATCCAAGCTCATGACCCTGAACAAGACGGTCAGCGACGCGGACCGACTGCCGGTGATTGGCCTAGCCAAATAGTTAATGGCCGAACCCATCTGAAGACGGTCAAGTCATCCAGTTTCCGTTTCGCGGGCTGCGAAGATGTCTCTACCACCGGCTTCTTGAAGGATGGTGGCAGCGTGGAAAAGGACGCACCATCCAATCTCTGCAAGAATTCCTCGAAGCCCGTCGTAATACTCGACTGCTTCTTCTTCAGAGTAGTGGCCCATTGAGTCAGAGAAATCGACTCCTAAGCTCTCCAAGTCCCGAGCTAGTGCAAGCGCTGACGAAATCGTAATCTGATGTCCGAAGATGTGCGCAGCATCATTTCTTATCTCGTTGATCTTATCGAACGCATCCAGATCGGCCTGTGTCAGAATTCCGTTGGCCAACAGATACTCGGTCTTTTTCGGAAAACCCCACCTCAGGTAGCCATCATTAATCTGTAATGGGGCGAGCAGCTCAATAAGAATAGCTTCAAGCGCCAAGTGGGTTTTGAGAAGAACATCCAGGGCCTCATCTGCACCCTGCAACACGCCCTGCCAAACGATATCGTCCAGTTGAACTTCCCTGGCTGGACTTCTCGGAGTTTTCCCAGTCATTTTTGCCCAGTCATCAATAAGTATGTCGCCGACGCCCAAGAGTAGACAGTTTCATCCGGGGTTCAAGACGGATGCTGACGTTGACAAGCCTCACTGAGTGGCAAGCTTAGCGGACAAACCCTAGGGTCACTCCTTCCACGCCCCCAAGATCGCCCCCGGCAGCCGCGCCGTTGCTTCCCGCGCCAACTTATCAAGGTCCAGCTTCTTCGGCATCTTCACCTGCCGTAATAGGAGGAAGACCGGCACGGTCTGGGCCCCAGTCAAAACCCCATCCCGCCGCCGTCGGCCACCCTTTGCCGCTGCGAGCCCCCGGCTGTTCAGCCGCGCGTCATCGGCAACCAGCAGGCTTGGCCCGTTGCGGCGATAGACGAAGCGCAGGCGCATGCCGGTGCGCTGTTCCCAGCGCCAGGGCGTGATGCGCTGGCGGCCGAGGCCGGTGAGGCCTGCGGCGGGCAGGGGGATCGCCAGCCAGAGTCCGTCCTTGCCGCGTATCAAAACGCCTCCGTCGAAGGCGTGCAGGATGTCGGGCGCCTTGGTCCAGACGAGGCTAGCCGCGCGAAGGGATGTCCCCGACCGCGGGAAATTGGCCTGCCGGACAGAGTTGGCGAGGCGCGATCCCAGACCCGAAGCCCGAACCTGCCCGCGCCAGTCGTCGCGCAGGCCCCGCCCGGCGGAAAACACGCCGCGGGTAACGGCAGCCTCTGCTTCTTGCAGGATCTCGATGGCGATTGCTGCCAGATCACCGTCGATCGTGGTCCCAAACTTCATACCTCCCGAGCCTCGGCTTTCCAGACATGGCGCAGGGCATCGCGCATGGGTTCGCCCCTGACCTCGTAGATCACGCCGCCGATCTCGAACGTGTCGCCCGGGGCGAGGGCGCCCAGCGCAGCGCATTCGACATCGATCATCACGCTGTCGGTGACGAAGCGGCCTTCGCCGAAGCCCGTCACGGCATCCGGCCGCCGTAGTATGACGCGGACGGCGACCGGCACCCCAGCCCCGCCCGATCGCCAAAGCGCATCCTGCCCGAGGTTCGGATCGCGGAAGAGGGCGGCCGTGGCATTGGCGAAGGCCGACATCTTAGGTCGCGCCCCCGTTCAGGCGCACGATGCCGGTCGTATCGCCCGCACCGCCTGCGACGGCCTGCGTCGCGATGCCGATCCGCGTGTTGCCGGTCAGGACGTTGGTGGTCCGGCTGTTCGCTGCATCCCAGTAGATCGTCTGGCCGACCGTCCAGGCCTGCGAGGGCGCCTTCGGCAGCGAGAACACGCCCACCAGCCGGATCACGGCGGTCTCGCCGATTGCTGCGGCCCCTTCGGCCACGCCGAAGATGCTGCCGACCAGCACGCCCTGGCCGGAGGCGATCACGGCCGCCGCGGTAATGTTGATGGTTTCGCCATTGGCGATGAAGTTCTTCATCGAGGTTCTCCTTCAGAGGTGGGGTTCAGACGCCCGCGTTGCGGAAGAGGCCGCGCCAGTCGATGGCCTTGGCGGCGAAGTCGTGGCGGGCCTTGATCTCGATGCCGTCGACCTCGAAGCCCGACCGGGTCTCGGTGTAGACGCCTTGCTGGCCCTCGAGATAGGCGAACTCGATCGTGTCGATCCGCGAAGGGTCGGCCGCCAGGAACCACGGGTCGGGCCCGGCGGTGGGGATCAGGCGGGCTTCCTCGATCGGTTCCAGCCGGTTGGCGAAGGCATTGACCCCGGCGACGGCATTCGGGGTGGTGGCGGTGACGTTCTTCCGCGCCTCGACCGACCGGACGCCCGGCGGGGTGATGATGTAGCGCGGCAGAACGCTGATCTGCCGCCCCTCAAGGCCCCGCTGGTTGCCGAAGAGGCGATAGGCCTCGGCGAGGGTGGTTTCCGAGATGGTTCCTGCCGTGCCGAGGTTGGCGTGGGAGGCGTGGAAGAGCGGGTTGCCATCGGCCATGTTGGGGTTGGTCGAGAAGATCGAATAGACGAGGTCGCTTTCGAGATCAGCCGCGGCGGCGCCAAAGGAGGACGGGATGCGGGTAAAGGCATCGAGGTCGTCGTTGATCAGGGTCTGGCGGGTGATGCCGACGATCCGGCCATAGGTCATCTCCCGCACGGGCGCAGGCAGATCCACTTCGGACCCCTTCAAGGCGGTTTGCAAAAGCTTGATGTGAATGGGGC